>CAMBID010000163.1 GCA_945867445.1 uncultured Clostridia bacterium
CGCCGGGGGAAGCAGGCGGAGAGGGGGATGGGGGAGCCGCTGCAAAGATCCCAGGTATCCCCCCGGCGGAGGACGCTGAGGGCGCTGCCGCAGAGCTCACGGCTCTCGGTATAGAGACTCCAGATGCCGCCTTCGTTGCAGGTGACTTCGTAGCGGAGGGAGGCGGTGTAGAGGGGGAGGGGGGCGCTGGACGCCAGGGCGGTCCGGTGGGCCTCCTCCGCCAGGGGGAGGAGGAAGCGCTGGCAGTAGCGGAGATAGCAGTTTGCCTGGTGCTGATAGAAGCGCTGGATGCGCCGGAGGGCCCGGCTGGGCTTCCCCACCGGCTGGGGGAGGGAGCCGGTGAGGCGCAGCACCGGCACGCCGTCCACCGTCCACTCCCGCTCCAGGGGGAAGGGCTTCGTCTCCAGACGCTGGAGTGATCCTTTCATGACCAGCCTCCTTACCGCGATTTTTCCGTTCGCACCAGACTATGCGGCGCCGCTCCGTCCGGTTCCTGCGGACAGGCGGCGGGATGCGTGTCCTTCCGGGAGAAAAAACTTCCTGGGAAAGGCCTTTACTTCCACGGTTTGAAGTGTTAAAATAATGCTTGTTGAATAAACCGCAAAGCGGCCGATTCACGCGGCGCGGGCCGCTTCATTCCATGAAAACGCGCTTTTCACTGTTTTTGTGGAATTCAGCCGCTGCTGCAGTGCGGATTTCCGTGGGGATGGCACACCACACCCATGGAAAAGGCGCAGGGGTTTTGCATAGAATTAAGGCAAAAATCTTGCGTTGGAACAAGGGCGGTTGGCCTTGAAAGCCTTGGCTTTCAAGGCTTGCGGCGTTGCTCAGTACGCAGTATAATACAAAACGGGACCGGGGAAAGAGTCCCCTGCCCGGGGACACCGGGCAGAGAAGGAGGCATTTCGTGGTGAAGATCGGAAAGAAAGAGAAAAGCGGTCAGCTTTACAAGGCCATTCTGATGCTGCAGGACGAGGAGGAGTGCTATAACTTCTTCCAGGACCTCTGCACGGTGTCGGAGCTGCGGAGCATGGAGCAGCGTTTCGAGGTGGCGTCCCTGCTGGAGAGCGGCATGATCTACAATGAGATCTTAGAGCGCACCGGCGCGTCCAGCGCCACCATCAGCCGGGTGAACCGCTCCCTGAGCTACGGTACCGGCGCTTATGGAAAGCTCTTCGAGCGGATGCGGGAGGAGAAGACCAAGGAGGAGAAATGAGCACCTACGGCGCCCTGGCGGGGGCCTATGACGCGCTGCTGGCGGACGGGGACTACCTCCGCCGGGTCAGGGCCATCGGGAAGGCCCTGCGGAAGAGCCCCATTCCGGTGGAGCATGTGCTGGACCTGGGCTGCGGCACCGGGACCATCGCGTGTCTGCTGGCGGCGGAGGGCTATCGGGTAACGGCCACGGACCTCTCCCAAGAGATGCTGACGGAGGCGGCGGGGAAGGCCATGGGGCTGGAGAGACCGCCCTTCTTCCTCTGCCAGTCCATGCCCCGGCTCCGCCTGACAGAGCAGGCGGATGCCGTAGTCTCTACCCTCGATTCCCTCAACTACCTGACGAAGGCGTCCGACCTGCGGGAAACCTTCCGCCGGGTGGGGCGGTATCTGCGCCCCGGCGGGCTCTTCCTCTTTGATGTGAACACCCCCTATAAGCTCCGGCGGATGGACCGGCAGATGTACATGGACGAGACGGAGGAGAGCTACTGCGTGTGGCAGACCTTCTTCTCTGAGAGGACCCATATCTGCACCTACCAGGTGGACCTCTTCCGGCAGCGGAGGGACGGCGCCTGGGAACGGAACTTCGAGGAACACCGGGAGAGGGCCTGGACGGAGGCGGAGCTGCGGCAGTTCCTCGCCGAGGCGGGCTTTGAGGACATCCATATCACCGGCGACCTCACGAGCCGCCCGCCCAGGGCGGAGGAGGACCGCTGGAATATCCGCTGCTGCCGGGCAGCGGAGGGAACAACCCGCGGAAGGCGGAAAAGGAGCGGCACATGAAAGATCAGTTAGTGCGGGCCATCAGCCGGGACGGCACGGTGAACGCCGTGGCCGTCACCACCCGGCACCTCACCGAGGAGGCCCGGCAGATTCACCATACCCTGCCGGTAGCTACCGCCGCCCTGGGCCGGGCTCTGGCGGCGGCGTCCATGATGGGCAACGCCCTGAAGGACAGCGGCAGCAGCGTTTCCCTGCAGTTCCGGGGCGGCGGCCCCCTGGGGCCGGTGCTGGCCATTTCAGATAACCGGGGCAATGTTCGGGGCACGGTGGGGAACCCCGACCTGGACCTCCCCCTGCGGCCGGACGGCAAGCTGGACGTGGGCGCGGCCGTGGGCACCGACGGGACCCTGACGGTGATCCGGGACCTCAAGATGAAGGAGCCCTATGTGGGCAGCGTCGCGCTGCTCTCCGGCGAGATCGCCGACGATCTCGCGGCCTACTTCGTGGAGTCGGAGCAGATCCCCTCCGCCTGCGGGCTGGGGGTGCTGGTGGACCGGGACCAGAGCGTCCGGGCTGCCGGAGGCTACCTCATCCAACTGCTGCCCGGTGCCGGGGAGGACGTTATCTCCCGGGTGGAGGGCGGCGTCCTGGCGGCGGGAGCCGTCACTGGCTTGCTGGACGGCAACGACGATCCGGAGGCCATGCTGCGCAGGATCCTCTCGGATTTCGACGTGGAGATCCTGAAAAAGAGTCCCATCGAGTACCGCTGTGACTGCAGCCGGGAGCGGATGCGCCGGGCACTTTTGAGTCTGGGATCGGAGGAGCTGCAGACCATCCTGGAGGACGAGGGGCAGGCGGAGCTCTCCTGCCGCTTTTGCGGAAGCCGTCAGCTCTTTGAGCGGAGGGAGCTGGAGGAGCTGCTCCGGGCTGCCCGGGGAAAGCACCCGGAAAAAAAGTGAAAAAGTCCGAGAAAAAAGGTTGACACAGACGGGGCGGATGAGTATAATAACTTTTGTCGTCTGACAAAGGCGGCAAGGTCCGGGAGCATAGCTCAGCTGGTTAGAGCACCTGCCTTACAAGCAGGGGGTCACTGGTTCGAGTCCAGTTGTTCCCACCATCCGCTTCCATATGGCCCGGTAGTTCAGTTGGTTAGAACGCTAGCCTGTCACGCTAGAGGTC
>CAMBID010000164.1 GCA_945867445.1 uncultured Clostridia bacterium
AGTCGGGGCACTTGCCGTCCACCAGCTGGCTCTCGGTCCAGAAGCTCTCGCAGGGCTTGCAGTACTTGCCCTTATAGGTGCCCTTGTAGATGTCGCCCTTGTCGTACATCTTCTTGAAGATCTTCTGGATGGACTCCACGTGGTAGTCGTCCGTGGTGCGGATGAAGCGGTCGTTGGAGATGTTCATCAGCCTCCAGAGGTCCAGCACGCCGCCGGGGCCCTCCACGATCTTATCGACAAACTCCTTGGGGGTGACGCCGGCGGCGGCAGCCTTGTCCTCGATCTTCTGGCCGTGCTCGTCGGTGCCGGTGAGGAACATCACATCCTCCCCCTTGAGCCGGTGGTAGCGGGCGAGGGTGTCCGAGGCCACGGTGCAGTAGGTGTGGCCGATGTGCAGCTTGTCGGAGGGATAGTAAATGGGGGTGGTGATATAGAACTTCTTCTGATCCATGGGCGTTTTGACCTCTTTCCCTGCCCGCTCCGAATGGAAGAGGGGCATATAGTATCCTATTAATATAGCACGGTGGAAAACATGTTGCAAGATGCCGGGAGAAAATCCTCCGGCCCTTTCGCGGGCCGTTCCGACCGCCTGGAAAACCGGGGGCGATGACGCCCTGCAGTGCTTCCCGGTCAAATCCGTACCAAGCGTTGCTTTCCGGGCGTTCTTCCGCCGCGCCGGGGAAGCCTCCCTTCACCCCAGCTTTTGGATCCGCACCGCCGGGTCGTCCCGGAAGAAGGCGGCCTCCCGGCTGTGGCAGGTGAAGAGGAGAATCTGCCGTGTCTCCGCCTCCTGCCGCAAAAAGCGCAGGGCGGCGGCGCAGCGCCCGTCGTCGAAGTTCGTCAGGGCGTCATCCAGGATCAGGGGGATGGGGTCCCCCTCGGGCAGCACCAGCTCACAGATGGCAAGGCGCACCGCGAGGTAGAGCTGGTCCAGCGCCCCGGCGGAGAGGTACTGGGCGTCCCGCAGGGCGTAGCTCCCCCGGGGCTCCGCCGAGAGACGGAAGTTCCGATCCAGGGCCACGGCGTCGTAGCGGTTTTCGGTGAGTTGGGCGAAGATCTCTGCCGCCCGGCGGCCCAGGGCCGGGGAGAAGCGGCTTTGGAGGTCCGTGTTGGCGGCGGACAGGGCCTCCATGGCGAGAGCGATGGCGTCGTACTCCCCCTGGAGCCGGGCAAGCTCCGCCGTCAGCTCTGTTTCCCGGACGGCCAGGTCCTCCTCACTGCCGGCGGCGGCCATGGCGCCTTGCAGCCGGTCTGCCCGGGCCCGGACTTCTGCCGCGCGGAGGCGGGCGGTTTCCCGGGCAGCGCGAAGCTCGTCCTCCGTGTGTTCCGGGACGGGAAGGGCCAGGTCCTCCGCCGTCAGGGGCCCGTCCCCAGCCTCCCTGACTGTGAGGTCATAGTGGAGCCGAGCCTCCCGGGCGGCGGCTTCCGCCTCGCTGAGGGCCTTGCGCTTCTGGGCGCAGCGGCGGAGGGCGGCATCCGCCGAGGCGGCGTCGAAGGCCTCCGGCGCGAAGCGCCGGACCTCCAGCAGGATCGCCTGCTCGTTGGACCGCAGGGTCTCATAGAGCGCGCCGGCGGCGGCGGACTTGCCGTCGCGGTCCTGCCGGGCGGCATCCTGCGCCTGGCAGAGGGCGCCGTAGCGCTCGGCAAGGGCGGTAATCTCCGCCGGATCGTCGGTGCCGAAGCGCTTTTTCAGGGCGGCGGAGCGGGCACGCTCCACTGCGTGCTTCCGCATGAGATAGGAGGTCACGACACCTCCCAGGGTGACAGCGGCGAAGAGGATCCAGGGGATGGCCCGCTGCCGGCCGATCGGTGCCGCCCCGTACCGGGCCGTCACCAGCATGGAAAGTCCCACGGCTGCCGCCAGGAAGAGGAGGAAGATTCCGATGGACGGCCAGAGCCTGACGCGGACGTTCGGCGGCGCGGCGGCCTCCTGCCGGGCCTGCTCCGGCGTCTCCCCGGCAAAGGGGCTCTCCCGGGCGGCCTGCTCCGCCCGGAGCGCGGCCTTCATAGCCTCGTCCCGGACCTCCCGGGCGTGCGTCAGCTGCCGCCGGACGGTCTCAAGGTTCACGAGAGCCCCCCGGAGCCGGGCGATGGCGTCGCTCTCCGGCAGACGCTCCGCTTCCGCGGCGGCGCGGAGGCCGGCGGCTGCCGCTTCCTTCGCCTGGGCTTGGTCCCGCAGCTCCTCCAAAGCTTTGCGCCGCTGGACGGCGGCGTAGCGCTGAGCGTCCCGGAGGTCCTGCTCCACCTGCCGCTGGAAGGCCTCCAGCCGCCGGAGCTGCTCCTCCGCCTCCGCCAGCTGCCGGCGCTGGGACTGGAGGTCCTCCCGCTTTCGGCGGATCTCCTGGCGCTCCGCCTCCCGCTCCGGGATGCAGCCGGTCCGGTTGTGTCTCCGGCGGTTCAGCTGGCGGCGCAGGGCGTCGCTGGCCTCGGTGTAGGAGGTCCCCTCCTCTCCGGCGGTGACCAGGGAGAGGATGCGGCGCTCCAGCTCCGGGCTGGCACGGATGCCCAGGTCGCTCTGGCGGATCATGGCGCTGCGCTCAAAGACCTCCCGGGAGACGCCCAGAAGGGCCTCCCCGCAGCCCGCGGCGGTCAGCTCCGGGATGGGCTCTGCCGTCCCGGCCCGGCAGGCGGAGAAGGCCCCCATGGGGGCGGTCTGCCGCCGGGTCTCCCGGAGGATGGTGAGCTCGCCGAAGCGGCTGGCGCAGTCCATCCGGCCGGACATGGCGGCGCCGTCCCAGGGGGTGTAGCGGTTCTTCTCCGCCAGGACCCCGGCCCGGTCCCGCTCTCGGCTGTTGACACCATAGAGCATGGCCGTCAGCAGGGCACACCAGGTGGACTTGCCGCTCTCGTTGGGGGCTTCCAGGATGTTGAGGCCGTCCCCCAGCGCCAGGGTCTCCCCCTGGAGCCGGCCGAAGACGGCGGATAGACGATGGATCTTCACGGGCGTTCCTCCTGAGAAAGCCGGGTGGTCCCGGCGGATAGAATACATCAATGGCATTTCACGGGCTTTCCCTTAGCATAGCACAAAGCGCCGGGAATTCCTACTGCTTTTTCCGGGAAGAAAACTTCATGCGCAGGATTGCGCACCACGATCATGGGCAAAAGCCAGAGCGC
>CAMBID010000165.1 GCA_945867445.1 uncultured Clostridia bacterium
GCCTGCGGCGCTATCAAAAGCTTTGAAAGCTTTTTATCAAGAACTAGTATGAAAAGTGACCCTCAGCGGGCCTTTCTCCTTCCATGGACGACAAGGCCCGCCGCCTGCATGAGGCTGGGCAGCACCAGGGCGAAGACCACCGCCTTGCCCACGCAGATCACAAGCCGCAGCGCCAGGGCCCCGGTGATGAAGCCGGGAAACCAGTAGCCCATGAGCTTACTGTCCAGGTAGAGGACGCCGGTATTCAGCACCGTCACCAGGAGCTCGCCCAGCACCACAAGGGTGATCCGCTCCGTGCTGCTAAGGGAGAAGTCCTTCTTTTTGGCCCACCAGCCCACAAGAAGCCCGCAGAGGACATAGGGCAGGATCCAGAGGGGAGTCAGCATGGCGATGCCGTAGCGCAGCAGCTGATAGATGAGGGTGCCGACGCCGCCGATGAGCATGCCGTCCAGCGGGCCGAAGAGCAGGGCCCCCAGCAGAATCGGCAGGCTCTCAAAGGTGATCTTGATGTTTCCCATGTCCAGGGCGATGTATCCCAGCACCGCGCACATGGCAGCCAGCATGGCGTCCAGGGTCAGTTGTTTCGTTTTCATTTTCAGCCTCCTGAATTTGAGGCCACGAGCAGGTATCCTCGTGGCAGTGGATGCGGAAACGGCAACGCAAGCAAATCCTGCTTTTCGTTCAGCGGCAACTTCCCATCCGCTGACACTTGACGCGCCGTCCCTACTCTGCATCACTTTTGTGGATGGTTTGGGGATCGATCTATGCTTCCGGACCTCTGCCCGGCAAAAAGGGATCAGGGCCGGGCG
This sequence comes from uncultured Clostridia bacterium, assembly GCA_945867445.1. Classification (GTDB taxonomy): domain Bacteria; phylum Bacillota; class Clostridia; order Oscillospirales; family Oscillospiraceae; genus Oscillibacter. The sequence goes on from CAMBID010000165.1 coordinate 810, forward strand.
CAGTCCCGGCCGGGACTTCAGCGCAGGCCCAGCTCCCGCCGGGCTTCGCCGATCATGTAGAGGGAGCCGCAGACGCAGATGACGTCGTCCTCCCCCGCCGCCGCCAGCACAGCCTTGAGAGCGTCAGCAACGCTGCGGTAAGGCTTCGCGGCAGTGAAATGGTACTCGTTTGCCAGACGCTCGCAGAGCTTGTCCGCGGCGAGGGCCCGGGGGCTGTCCGGCGTCACAGCGCAGATCCGCCGGGCCAAAGGCAGCAGGGCATCGCAGATGCCCTCAAAGTCCTTGTCCGCCAGGACGCCCATGAGGAAGAGGATCTTCTTTCCGGGGAAATACCGCTCCAGCGACCGGGCGATGGCCTGGGCGCACTGGGGGTTGTGGCCGCCGTCGATGATGAGCCAGGGATCCTTGCGCACCCGCTCAAAGCGGCCGGGCCAGGTGACGGTGCGGAAGCCCTCCAAAAGGGCCTCATCCGTGATATTCCAGCCCCGGCGGCGCAGAACCTCCACGGTATTCAGCACCGTGCAGGCGTTCTGCAGCTGATACTCCCCCAGAAGGGGCATGGCAATCTCGCCGTATTGCCGCCAGGCGAAGCGCTGGCCCATGAGGTCCGCGGAGAGGAGCCTGAGCTCGGAGAGCCTGCTTTCCGTCAGCTCCGCGCCGGCCTTCCGGCAGACAGCTTCCACCACGCCCCGGACGCGGGGATCCTGATCCCCCAGGACCACGGCGCCGCCGGGCTTGATGATGCCCGCCTTTTCGGAGGCGATGGCCTCCACAGTGTCGCCCAGGATCTCGGTGTGATCCAGGCCGATGCGGGTGATGACCGCCGCCTCCGGCGTGTCGATGATGTTGGTGGCGTCCAGGCGGCCGCCAAGGCCCACCTCCAGCACCACGATGTCGCACTTCGCCTCCTGAAAGAGGCAGAAGGCGATGGCCGTTACCAGCTCAAACTGGGTAGGGGCGTCCGCCATGGTTTCCGCCGCCAGCTTCACCCGCTCCGTGGCGTCCGCCAGGGCCTGGTCGCTGACCTCCTCCCCGTTCACCCGGAATCGCTCGTTGTAGCGCAGCAGATGGGGGGAGGTGTAGAGCCCCGTGCGGTACCCCGCCTTCCCCAGGATGGAGGCCAGCATGGCGGCGGTAGAGCCCTTGCCGTTGGTGCCGGCGATGTGGACGAATTTCAGCTGCTTCTGGGGATCGCCCAGCTTCGCCAACAGATCCCGGACCCGGTCCAGGCCCAGGCGGCTGCCGTAGACCGCCGTCTCCTCATAGTAGCGAAGCGCTTCCTCATAGGTCATTGAGAAAACCTTCCTTCTTCGTTTTCCGTCAGCTTTTGGCGATCCATCCCCGGCAGAGGGGCAGCAGCACCCCGCCCACGGCGTTGCCCGCCGTGATGACCAGGATCCGCAGCAGCATATCGCCGCTCCAGAGCCCGGCGGCGGAGATGTAGAACATATCCGCCACGCAGTGCTCATACCCGCTGAGGATGAAGACCATCACGCCGAAGAAGAGCCCCAAGTACTTACCCAGCTCGTGGGGGTTCTTGCCGAAGCTCTCCACAGCGATGTAGATAAAGATGTTGCAGAGGATACCCAGAACGAAGAGGCTGCCCAGGCTGTCCTCCGCCTTCCCCTGGCACATGGAAGCCGCCTTCTCGGCGTAGGACGCAATGCGGCTGGCATTCATAAGGGCGGCGGTGAGCATGGTGCCCAGCAGGTTCCCCAGCCAGATCACCGGCAGCTCCAGAGCGTAGTCCTTCCCGTTCTGAAAGACGTAGCAGACCTTACCGGTGAAGAGCTTCAACCCGAAGGTGCAGACGCAGAAAAGACCGCAAGTGAAGAAAAAGGCCCCCAGCACCTTGCTCTCCAGTGCCAGGAATACCACCCCGCCAAAGCCGATGCACATACCGGCCAGAACGGCGGAGAGGAGCGTTTTGAGATACTTCATACCTTTCCCTCAGCCCAGCTTCCGCTCCGCGGCCTCCACCACATGACCGATGAGGACGGAGGTGGTGACGCTTCCCACGCCGCCGGGGACGGGGGTGATGGCCTCCACGATGGGCTCCACCTCGTCATAGACGGCGTCGCCGGCGATGCCGCCTTTCCCTCCCTTGGCATTGATCTTGTTCTCGTCCCAGTTGATGGAAACGTCAATGACCACCTGGCCGGGACGGACATAGTCCTTCGTCAGGCTCCCCAGCACGCCGGCGGCGGAGACCAGGATGTCGGCCTGACGGGCGATGGCGGCGGTGTCCACGGTCTTGGTGTGGCAGACGGTGACGGTGGCGTTCTTGGCCATCAGCATCATGGC
>CAMBID010000166.1 GCA_945867445.1 uncultured Clostridia bacterium
CGCCTGCGGCGCTATCAAAAGCTTTGAAAGCTTTTTATCAAGAACTAGTATAAGGGGGAGTCGGGGGAAAACCCGAACCTCCCCCGAAAGCGTTCTTCCGGGGCCTGGGGCGTATTCCTTTGATTTGAAAAGAATACATCCCCGGATGCCGCCGGGCATCCTTGGCCCCCTCCGGCTGGTCATCCGGCCGGCCGCGTGACCTCCAGCACGCCGGAGATCTGATGTAATCTGTTCATCACGTCCCGGAGCTGCTGCTGATCCCGGATGCTGATCTCCAGGTGGATGTTCACGAACTGGTCCGCCCCGGTCCGGGACTGGATGGCGGAAACCCGGGTATTGGTGGTGGAAAGCACGGTAGAGATATCCAAAATCAGGTTGTTCCGGTCCTTGCAGACCAGCTCCAGAGAGGTGGGGTAGCTGTCCAGCGTGTCGCTGCCCCAGCTGACCCTGATCCATCGCCCCTCCTGCCCTGGGAGCTTCCGCCGCTCCTCGCTGGCATTGGGGCAGTCCGAGCGGTGGACGCTGACGCCGTAGCCCCTCGTGATGAAGCCCACGATCTCGTCCCCCGGCACGGGGGTGCAGCACTTGGAGAACTTCACGAGGCAGTTGTCCAGCCCCTCCACGATGATGCCCTGCTCGCTGCGGACCTTCCGCTGCGGAGGTTTGGGGGCCTCGGGCTTCTCCTCCAGGAGCTCCGCGGCCTTCTCCTCCTGGTGGTGCTTGGCGGCGATGCGCCCCAGCTCCCCCTGGATGCGGCTCACGGCCTTCTGGGCGGTGAAGCCGCCGTAGCCGATGGCGGCGTAGAGCTCCTCCAGCGTCCCATAGGACGTCCGGCGGAGCACGTTGGTGAGAAGCTCCGGGTCCATGACCTCCTTCATGGCGATGCCGCAGTGCTTCAGCTCCGCCTCAAAGGCCGTCCGCCCCGCCGCGATGTTCTCGTCCTTCCGCTCCTTCTTGAACCACTGACGGATCTTGCTGCGGGCCTCGCTGGATTTCGCGATCTTCAGCCAGTCCCGGCTGGGGCCCTTGGCGGATTTGGAGGTGATGATCTCCACGATGTCGCCGTTTTTCAGGCTGCTGTCCAGGGTCACGATGCGGCCGTTGATCTTGGCGCCGATCATGTGGTTGCCCACGGCGGAGTGGATGGCGTAGGCAAAGTCGATGGGCGTGGCCCCGGCGGGCAGGTTCTGCACGTCGCCGTTGGGAGTGAAGACGAAGACCTCGTCGGAGAACATATCCACTTTCAGGGAGTGGATATACTCCTCGGCGTCGGTGCCGTCCTGGTTCTCCAGCAGCCGGCGGACCCACTCATACTTTCCCTCGGTGCCGGCCCCGGCCCCGCCCTGCTTGTACTTCCAGTGGGCGGCCACGCCGTACTCCGCGATCTCGTGCATCTCCTCCGTCCGGATCTGCACCTCAAAGGGGATGCCGTCCGAGCCCATGACGGTGGTGTGGAGGCTCTGGTAGCCGTTGGGCTTGGGGGTGCCGATATAGTCCTTGAAGCGGCCCAGGATGGGCTTGTAGAGGTCGTGGATGACGCCGAGAACATTGTAGCAGTCCCCCACGCTCCCCACGATGACCCGGAAGGCGAAGAGGTCGAAGATCTCGTCCAGCTGCTTGTTCTGGCTGAACATCTTGCGGTAGATGGAGTAGGGGTGTTTCATCCGGCCATAGACAGTGTGGGAGATCCCCAGCTCCGTCAGCCGCTTGTCGATCTGCTCCTGGGTCTTGCGCATGAAGGCGTCGTACTCCCTGGCCTTCAGCTGCAGGGAGGAGTTGATTTCCTCAAAGCCCACGGGATCGAGATACTTGAGGGAGAGGTCCTCCAGCTCCCACTTAATGCGCTGCATGCCTAAGCGGTGGGCGATGGGCGCGTAGATCTCCATGGTCTCCAGGGATTTCTGCTTCTGCTTGGCCGGGCTCTGATACTCCATGGTCCGCATGTTGTGCAGCCGGTCGGAGATCTTGATGAGGATGACCCGGATGTCCTTGCTCATGGCGATGAGCATTTTCCGCAGGTTCTCCATCTGCTCGTCTTCCTTGGTGGCGTACTGGATGCGGGTCAGCTTGCTGACGCCCTCCACCAGGTCGGCGACCGTGGGCGAGAAGAGCCGGGCGATGTCGGCGTAGGTCGCCGCCGTGTCCTCGATGCAGTCGTGGAGCAGGGCGGCCTCGATGGACTCGCTGTCCAGTTTCAGCTCCTCCGCCACGATCTGGGCCACCGCCAGGGGGTGGATGATATAGGGCTCGCCGCTCTTGCGGCGCTGGCCCTGGTGGCAGCGCTTGGCGAAATGGTACGCCGACTCGATGCGGGCAAAATCCGCCGCCGGATTATACTCCCGGACGGTCTCCGCCAGGCGCTGGTACTGCTCCTCGATGAGGGCGTCCTGGACGCTGTCTTCCTGATGGATCAGGGGGGCGGTATGCAGGTCCGCCGCCAGGCCCTTGCCCTGGGAGGAGGTCTTATCCGATGCTGTCATGGGCTCACTCCCTTCCGTTGGGGTCTTTCAGGCGCTGAAGATACGGGCAGGCGAAAAGATCCACCTTCCCGGCGGGGTGGGACAGCCGCAGGGTGAGAAAACCGTCCGGTCCCTCCGTGATCTGCACGAGCCCCCGCTCCCGGAAGACCCGCAGCGCCAGGGCCGAGCGGAGGAAGCCGTCGTTTCCCCCGCTCTCCGCCGCCAGCATCCGCAGCAGCGGCAGCTCCGGGATGCTCTCCGCCCCCTGGCGCAGCCGCCGCTCCAGGGCGGTATAGCAGGCGGCGAAGGGCTCCCGCACTGAGGGAAGACGGCCCCGCTCCCGTTCCGTCAGAGGGCCGCCGCGGCAGCAGCGCTCCACCAGCTCCAGCGCCTCCGCCTCGTGGCGGGAGGGGGTCAGGGAGGGCCGCAGATCGATGATCTGCAGCTGCAGGGCCGTCTGCCCCCGGAAGGTGTTGGCCTGGAGGTAGAAGGCCGCGTCCACCCGCATTCCGGCGGCGACGGCGCAGCTCTCCGCCGTGGCGGAGAAGTAGATGGCGTCAAAGCGGCAGCTCCCCTTGCTGAGCCGCAGCTTCAGGTGCCGCCCCTGGCCCACGGATTGGAGGTTGTCCACCGTGG
>CAMBID010000167.1 GCA_945867445.1 uncultured Clostridia bacterium
GATAAAAATCAAAGATTTTTATCAAGAAAGAGTATCAGAGCCGCCCTCCGGGCCGGAAAAAGGACTGTCCGGACGGCGCGGGAAAGTCTCCCTCCCGACGCCGGCCGACCGGTCGGTCGGAGGCCATTATAGCACGCCGCCCCGCCCCTTGTAAAGGGGAAGGGCCGGCCTTTCCTCCCCGGTTTCCGCCGGGGACGCGATCCTTGACGCCGCCTTTATCCTGATTTCGAACAAAATTCTTTCCTTTGAACTCCCGCGCGCTCCGCGCACTGGCGGCGTGCAGGATGCGCGCCCGTCTCATCAAAACCGGACGCGCCTCGCGTCATCAAAGACTTTGATACTACTCTCCCATTAAAATAATGTCTACTGAAGAAACCGCTTTGCGCGTCGGTGCGTCTCATAGGAATCCAACGCGCCGTTGGCGCTATAAAAACAAGACAATTGTCTTGTTTTTCATGGATTCTAGTATGAAAGCTTTTATCCGATTTCTGTATTACGCCGCAGCGCCACGTGGGCAAACGAAGGGAGGGAGGAAGCGGCGCTTCCTCCCTCCCGAATGGACGGTTCTTTACTTGACGCACTCCATGCCGCCCTCGAAGGCAGCAATGTTGGCGGGGACGAACTTGGCCTTTGCGCCGGTGAACATCTCCTTGATGATCTCCACCACGGTCTCGGGCTTCACCACCTTGGTGGCGGCCACATAGGCGCCCAGCATCACCATGTTGGAGGCCTTGGAATTGCCCACCTTCTCGGCGATCTCACTGCAGGGGACATAGTAAGTAGTGACATCCTGACGGCTGACCTTCTCCTCGATGACGGAGCTGTTGACAAAGATGATGCCGCCGGCCTGCACATCGTCCTGGAACTTCAGCAGGGACGGCAGGTTCAGTGCGATGAGCTCAGACGGACGGGCGAAAACGGGGGAGCCCACCCGCTCGGTAGAGAGGACCACAGAGCAGTTGGCGGTGCCGCCGCGCATCTCGGGGCCGTAAGAGGGGGCCCAGGTGACGTTCAGGCCCTCGGCCATGCCGGCCTCGGCCAGGTTCTTTCCGATGGCCAGCGCGCCCTGGCCGCCGAAACCGGCAACGATCAGTTCCTTTTTCATCTCACTTCACCTCCGGCGTGCTTTCCTTGATGACGCCCAGGGGATAGTAGGCCGCCATCTCGTTTTTCAGCCACTCGTTGGCCTTCAGCGCGGTCATGCCCCAGTTGGTGGGGCAGGTGGAGAGGACCTCGATAAAGGTGAAGCCCTCGCCGGCCATCTGCTTTTCAAAGGCTTTCTTGATGGCCTTCTTCGCCTTGTTCAGGTGAGGGATATCGGTGACGCAGACCCGCTCGGCATAGACGCAGCCATCCAGGGTGGAGAGCATCTCCGCCATGCGGATGGGCATACCGGCCTGCTCCTTGGTGCGGCCCTTGGGGGCGGTGGTGGCCTTCTGGCCGATGAGGGTGGTAGGGGCCATCTGGCCGCCGGTCATGCCGTAGATGGCGTTGTTGATGAAGATGGTGGTGATCTTCTCCCCCCGCATGGCGGCGTGAACGATCTCCGCGCAGCCGATGGAGGCCAGGTCGCCGTCGCCCTGATAGGTGAAGACGGGCTGGGTGGGATGGGTCCGCTTGATGCCGGTGGCAACGGCGGGCGCCCGGCCATGGGCAGCCTCCTGCGTGTCGAAATTGAAGTAGTTCCCGGCAAAAACGGAGCAGCCCACGGGACAGACGGCGATGACCTCGTCGGTGAGGTTCAGCTCCTCCAGGGTCTCGGCGATGAGCTTATGAACGATGCCGTGATGGCAGCCGGGGCAGTAATGCAGCTCCTTGTCGGTCAGGGCCTTGCTCTTCTCGTATACGATTGCCATATTACTCTGCCTCCTTCAGCGCGTTCTTGGCGGCTTCCACGATCTCCTCCACGGTGGGGATGCGGCCGCCGGCGCAGCCGGCGAACTTCACGGGCTTCTGCCCCTCCACCGCCAGGCGCACGTCGTCGATCATCTGGCCGAGGCTCATCTCCACGTCCAGCACCACCTTCACATGGTCCTCGCCGGCCAGGTCATGCAGCTGCTTCTCGGGGAAGGGCCAGAGGGTGATGGGGCGGAAAAGGCCGGCCTTGACGCCCTGCTTGCGCAGCTCCTCGATGGCGGAGAGCACCACACGGGCGGGGGTGCCGTAGGCCACGAGAACGATCTCGGCGTCGTCGCAGTCCTTGGCCTCGTAGCGGATCTCCCGCTCGGTGATGAGAGCGTACTTCTTCGCCAGACGCTGGTTCATCTCGTCGCAGTCGTTGGGGTCGATGAAGAGGGAGGTCACGAAGTTGGGGTGGGACCGGCCGTGCTTTCCGGTGGTGGCCCAATCCTTGGGGGGCAGCTCCCGGTGGGGGATCTCATGCCACTCGATGGGCTCCATCATCTGGCCGGTGAGACCGTCCGCCAGCACGAGAACGGGGTTGCGGTAGCAGTCGGCGATGTCAAAGGCCTCCTGGATAAAGTCCACCAGCTCCTGGATGTTGGCGGGGGCCAGGACGACGGTGCGGTAGTCGCCGTTGCCGCCGCCGCGGGTGGCCTGGAAATAGTCGCCCTGGCTGGGCTGAATGGTGCCCAGGCCCGGGCCGCCGCGCATGCAGTTGACGATAACGCAGGGCAGCTCAGCGCCGGCCAGGTATGTAATGCCCTCCTGCTTCAGGCTGATACCGGGAGAAGAGGACGAGGTCATGGCCCGCATACCGGAGCCAGCGGCGCCGTACACCATGTTGATGGCGGCCACCTCGGACTCGGACTGAACGAATACGCCGCCGTGCTGGGGCAGATGGACGGACATGTACTCAGGGACCTCGCTCTGCGGGGTGATGGGATAGCCGAAGAAACAGTCGCATCCGGCACGGATGGCGGCCTCGGCGATGGCTTCATTACCTTTCCAAAGTTCCTTTTCCACGAATGACGACCTCCTTTTCAGAATCTTTCCACAGTGATGATGGAATCGGGGCAAATCTTGGCGCAGCTGGCGCAGCCGATGCACTGCTCCATGTCAGATACGGTGGCGGGATGATAGCCCTTGCGGTTGATGACATTCT
>CAMBID010000168.1 GCA_945867445.1 uncultured Clostridia bacterium
GCCCCCGCCGTGGAGTTCCGGGACGTGAGCTTCACCTATCAAGGGTCGGGCGCCCCCAGCCTCTCCGACATCAGTTTCCGGGTCAGGGCCGGGGACACCGTGGGCGTCATCGGCGGCACCGGCAGCGGCAAGAGCACGCTGGCGGATCTCATCCCCCGGTTCTACGATGCTACCTCCGGCTCCGTCCTGCTGGACGGGCAGGACGTCCGGTCTCTCCCCCAGAGTGTTCTTCGGGAAAAGGTGGGGGTCGTCCCCCAGCGCTCCCGGCTCTTCCAGGGCAGCATCCGGGATAACCTCCGCTGGGGCAATGAGAACGCCCCGGACGATGCCCTCTGGCGGGCGCTCACCCTGGCTCAGGCAAGGGAGGTGGTGGAGGGCAAGCCCGGCGGGCTGGACTTCCCCCTGGAGCAGAACGGCCGCAACCTCTCCGGCGGCCAGCGCCAGCGGCTCACCATCGCCCGGGCTCTCGTGAAGGAGCCGGAGGTCCTCATCCTGGACGACAGCTCCAGTGCCCTGGACTTTGCCACGGACGCCGCGCTGCGGCGGAGCCTGCGCACCCTGCGCAGCACCACCTTTCTGGTTTCCCAGCGCATCGCCTGCGTCCGCCAGGCGGATACCATTCTGGTGCTGGACAATGGCCGCCTGGCGGGCTGCGGCGATCACGGCACGCTGATGCGGACCTGCCCGGTCTATCAGGAGATCTACTGGTCCCAGTTCCCGGAGGAACGGCCCAACGGAAAGGAGGCGCGGGCATGAAGGTGAAAAAACTCACCCCGAGCGATCTTGGCGCCATGAAGCGCCTGCTGCCCTTCATCGGCAAGCGCTGGATCGCCCTGCTGCTGAGCCTGGTCCTCGCGGCGGGCTCCGTGGTTTTGCAGCTCTATGTCCCCATCCTCTTCGGCGACGCCATCGATACCATCGTCTCTGCCGGGCACGTGGATTACGACGCCATGTGGGGCTATCTCCGCCGGGTCCTGGTCTGCGCCGGGGCGGCGGGGCTCTGCACCTGGGGCATGGGCCTTCTTAATAACCGCATGACCTACCGCATCGTCCAGGACATCCGCTCCCGGGCCATCCGGCACATCCAGCGCCTGCCGCTCTCCTATCTGGACGGCCACAGTTCCGGTGACATCGTGAGCCGGGTCATCGCGGACTCCGTCGTCCTCTCCGACGGGCTGCTGCAGGGCTTCTCACAGCTCTTCTCCGGGGTCTTGACGGTGGCGGTGACGCTGGTCTTCCTGTTCTCGAAGAATGTGCCCGTCTCCCTTCTTGTGGTGCTGCTGACGCCGCTGAGCTTTCTTGTGGCCCGCTTCCTCTCCTCCCGCTCCTTCCGGCTCTTCCGGCAGCAGAGCGAGATCCGGGGCCGCCAGACCGCCCTCATCGACGAGATGATCGGCGGGCAGAAGGTGGTGAAGGCCTTTGGCTACGAAGAGCGGGCCTCCCGGCGCTTCGCGGAGATCAACGAGGAACTGGTAAAGTGCAGCCGGCAGGCGGTCTTCTACAGCAGCCTCACCAACCCCTCCACCCGTTTTGTCAACAGCGTCATCTACGCGGGAGTGGCCTTTACCGGCGTGCTGCTGATCCCCGGAGGCAGCCTTACCGTGGGCGGACTCTCGGTGCTGCTGGCCTATGCCAACCAGTATATGAAGCCCTTCAACGACATCAGCTCCGTGGTGACGGAGTTCCAGAACGCTCTGGCCTGCGCCTCCCGGATCTTCGCTCTGCTGGACGAGCCCGAAGAGAGCCCCGACGCCGATGGAAAGCTGGAGAACGTCCGGGGCCGGGTGGACTTCCGGGACATCTCCTTCTGCTATGAGGAAAGCCGCCCCCTCATCCAGCACTTCACCCTGCCGGTGAAGCCGGGCAAGCGGGTGGCCATCGTGGGACCCACCGGCTGCGGCAAGACCACCCTCATCAATCTCATCCTCCGCTTCTATGAGGTCAAGAGCGGCAGCATCGCCGTAGACGGCAAACCCACCGCGTCCCTCTCCCGCCACGCCCTCCGGGGCAGCTTCGGCATGGTGCTGCAGGAGACTTGGATCAAGCGGGGCACTGTCCGGGAGAACATCGCCTTCAGCCGGCCGGAGGCCACGGACGAGGAGATCATCCGGGCCGCCCGGGCCGCCCACAGCTGGGACTTCATCCGGCGCCTCCCCCAGGGGCTCGACACCGTTCTGACAGAAGAGAGCCTCAGCCAGGGACAGCGGCAGCTTCTCTGCATCGCCCGGGTGATGCTGTGCCTGCCCCCCATGCTGATTTTGGACGAGGCCACTTCCAGCATCGACACCCGGACGGAGGTCCAGATCCAGCAGGCCTTCGACACCCTGATGGAGGGCCGCACCAGTTTTGTGGTGGCCCACCGGCTCTCCACCATCCGGAATGCCGACCTGATCTTAGTCATGCGGGACGGGCAGATCGTGGAGCAGGGCCGGCACGAGGAGCTCCTTGCCTCCGGCGGCTTCTACGCCAAGCTCTACATGAGCCAGTTCCAGCCCTCGTGATACTGATTTCAAATGACCTCCTTTGAAATCCCGCGCACGCCGCGCCGCCACATAAAAGCCTGACGCGCTTCGCGCTATCAAGCTATAAAAAGGTTTTGATACTCTTTCTTGATAAAAATCTTTGATTTTTATCAAGAAGGCGCCGCTGTCAGCGTCGCCCTTTTGCGGCAGTCTGCCGCAAAAGCCGTCTCATAAGTTCTTGACGCGCCTGCGGCGCTATCAAAAGCTTTGAAAGCTTTTTATCAAGAACTAGTATAAAAGCTTTTTATCAGGGGTTCCCTCGGAAGCGCAAACGCAGGCTCCCCGTCCGCCTGGGTCAGCTTATCCGCATCACCGTCACGCCAGTATTGCAGGGCATTGGCAGCATATTATCCGGGAGCATGGGACTGATCATGCGCTGGTCAAGTCCCAGCTTGCGCCCGTCCGGGGGAATCCTGATACGACTCTCCCATTAAAATAAGGATATTTTAATGGGAACCACCGCGCTTTGCGCGTCGGTGCGTCTCCTAAGAATCCAACGCGCCGTTGGCGCTAT
>CAMBID010000169.1 GCA_945867445.1 uncultured Clostridia bacterium
CCTTGTTGGCGGCCATGGAGATGCCGATGCCGGTGGTGCAGATGACGATGCCCCGGGAACAGTCCCCCACCGCCACAGCCCGGGCCGCGGCCTCGCCGAAGTCGGGATAGTCGCAGCTCTCCAAACTGTGGCAGCCGAAATCCACGCACTCATAGCCCCGGTCCTCCAGGTGCTCCTTGATCCTGCATTTCAGGGCGTAGCCGCCGTGGTCGCTGCCCAGCGCGATCCTCATCATAGTGAATCTCCCTTTCCTCTCCCCGCCTCCGGGGCGTTTTTTCGTATTTTACCCCGTTTTTCCCGGAGATGCAAGGAACGAATTGTGAACTCTTTCCCCTCAGAGCCTGTGGAAGACCGGCTGCCCGGCGTCGAAGGTGCAGAAGGCGCCGAAGCCGCAGGCTTTCAAAAGCTCCTGCCGCTCCTCCATGGCACAGGCGATGTGCTGCGGCCGGTGGGCGTCGCTGCCCAGGGTCACGATCTCGCCCCCCAGCTCCCGGTAAATTTTCAGCCACTTCTCCCCCGGCAGGGGGGCGTTGCCCCGGTTGCTGTTGAGCTCGATGCCGAGGCCCCGGTCGATGGCCGCCTTCAGGATGGCCCGGAGCCGCTCCTCATAGCGGTCAAAGCGCAGGGCCACGCCGTGCCGCTCCCAGGCGTAGCGCTCCGGCAGCGTCAGGTGCCCCAGGACGCTGAAGCGGCCCCAGGAGACCATCTTCTCCAGCTCATCGAGGTAACGCCCGGCGATCCAGTCCCAGCGGGCGGGATCGTCGCTCTCCACCCAGCAGAAGTCGTCGAAAACGCCGTTTTCCAGCCGGTAGACGTGCACCGAGCCGATGGTGAAGTCCAGCCGCGGGGCGGTATCCAGGAAGCTGTCCGCCACGTCGAAGGCGGCCACGCACTCCCCCAGCTCCGCGCCCATGCGCAGCCGGATGCGGTGGCCCAGGGCTTCCCTGGCGTCCTGGAACTGCCGGAGCATGGCCTCCCAGTCATAGCTCCCCTTCTTCCGGGGCGGGTCGTTCCACTTCAACCAATGGAGGGGCTCCACATGGTCCGTGAAGCAGAGCTCATCCACCCCCATCTCCACGGCGGCCTTCGCCATCTCCGCCATGGTATGGTTGCCGTCCGGGGAGATGTTGGAGTGCAGGTGGTAATCGGTGATATACTTTCCGCTTCTCATGTTCTCTCGCGTTTTGCGCGTCACTTCTTGAACTTCCGGAAGAAGGACTTGCGCTCCTCATAGTTGTTCTCACCCACGGCCTCGGCGAACTTCTTCAGGGCCTCCTTCTGCTCCCGGTTGAGGTTCCGGGGGGTCTCGATGTAGACCGTCACATACTGGTCGCCCCGGCCCCGGCCGTTGAGGGCGGGGATGCCCTTGCCCTTCAGGCGGAAGGTGGTGCCGGACTGGGTCCCCTCGGGGATGTCGTACTTCACCTTGCCGTCAATGGTGGGGATCTCCAGCTCCGCGCCCAGCACCGCCTGCGGGAAGGTGATGGGCGCCTCGCAGAGGACGCTGGTACCCTCCCGGCGGAAGAGCTCGTGGGGCCGGACGGTGATGGTCACCAGGAGGTCGCCTGCCGGGCCGCCGTTCTTCCCGGCGTTGCCCTGGCCCCGGATGGAGATGGTCTGCCCGTTGTCGATGCCGGCGGGAACGCTGGCCTGGATCTTCCGCCGGCGGCGGACCACGCCGCTGCCCCGGCAGTCCGGACACGGGCTCCTGATGACACGGCCCCGGCCGCCGCAGCGGGAGCTGGGAGCCGTGGTGGCGAAGACGCCCATGGGCGTCTGCCGCCGGGTCTGCACCACGCCGCTGCCGCCGCAGTCGGGGCAGGTCTCCGGCGAGGTGCCGGGGGCCGCGCCGCTGCCATGGCACGTCTCGCAGTTCTCGTAGCGGTCCACCTCCAGCTCCTTCTCGCAGCCGAAGGCAGCCTCCTCAAAGCTGATGGTAAGGTTCATGCGGATGCTCTCGCCCCGCTGGGGGGCGTTGGGGTTCCTGCGGGTCTGACCGCCGCCGAAGCCGCCGCCGAAGAAGCTTCCGAAGATGTCCCCCAGGTCGCCGAAGTCGAAGCCCGCGCCGCCAGCCCCGCCGCCCCAGCCTCCGGCGCCCGCGCCGAAGTTGGGGTCCACGCCGGCAAAGCCGAACTGGTCATAGCGGGCCTTCTTCTCGGAGTCCGAGAGGACCTCGTAGGCCTCATTGACCTCCTTGAACTTCTCCTCCGCGTCCTTGTCGCCGGGGTTCAGGTCGGGATGGTACTTCCGGGCCATCTTCTTGTAGGCCTTCTTGATCTCTTCCTCGCCGGCGCCCTTCTGGACGCCCAGGACCTCATAGTAATCCCGTTTATTCTCTGCTGCCATATCTTACTCCTGTCCGTCAGCGGGATCTCCCCCGCAATGGGCGGAAAAGCGCCGGAAGGGGGCGGGGATCTCTCCCCGTCCCGCTCCGCGTATCTTCCGATATCAGTTACTTCCTGTTCTGGTCCTCGTCGTCGACCACCTTGTAGTCGGCGTCGTAATACTGGCCGCTCTGGCCGCCCTGGGCGGCGTCGGGTCCGGGCTGAGCGCCCTGGGCGCCCTGGGGATTGGCCTGCTGATAGAGCTTCTCACTGACGGCGTAGAACTCCTTCGTCAGCTCCTCGGTGGCGGCCTTGATGGCGGCGGTATCGGTGCCCTTCAGGGTCTCCTTCAGCTTGTCGATGCCGGCCTGGACCTTGGCCTTCTCATCGGCGCTGATCTTGTCTCCCACCTCGCCCAGGGTCTTCTCGCTCTGATAGACCATCTGGTCGGCCTGGTTGCGGACCTCCACTTCCTCCTTGAGCTTGGCGTCCTGGGCGGCATACTGCTCAGCCTCCTTGACGGCCTTCTCGATGTCTTCCTTGCTCATGTTGGAGGAGGAGGTGATGGTGATGTGCTGCTCCTTGCCGGTGCCGAGGTCCTTGGCGCTGACGTTCACGATGCCGTTGGCGTCGATATCGAAGGTGACTTCGATCTGGGGCACGCCCCGGCGGGCGGGAGCGATGCCGTCCAGGTGGAAGCGGC
>CAMBID010000170.1 GCA_945867445.1 uncultured Clostridia bacterium
CAGCGATCCGGCAGCACGCCCATAAAGGCCGATTCCGCCACCAGTTCCCCCTCCGGCGTCAGGGACGCGGCGGCGTACAGGGTCTCTCCCAGGGTGTAGGAGGCCGTGCCGTCCCCGTTGATTTCCGTGGTGAGGGCCGCCAGCCGGACCTCCGTCACGGCGGCGTCGGTGCGGATGCGGATGCCCGCCGCGCCGTCCTCCGCTTCCGCCGGGGCGGTATCCCAATCGGAGACCGCGTCCTCGGTCCAGTCCGCCGTCACGTTGGCGGGGACGGCAGCCATCCCCGATGCGGCAGAGCTGGAGCCGCCGGCGGAGCCGCTTCCGGAGCCGCCGGAGGCGGCAGGCTTTCCGCAGCCCGCCAGCAGGGCCAGGACGGTAACGGCGCAAAGCGCGCCTAACAGGATACGTTTCATGGAAAGGCTCCTTTCTCCCTCCCGACGGGTGGGCCGCAGGGTGGTTTACGGGACTTCCGTGAGGAAGGCTTCCACCAGAGGGAAGGTGTCCGGATTGACCTCCCGCTGGCCATTGCGCCGGATAAGGGTCATGTGGCCGTCGCTGCCCTCCGCCGTGATGAGATGGAAGCGGGCGTTGGGGTTCGTGACCGCTTGGCGATGGGCGTAGAGGGCGCAGCCGTCCGGGATCACCTCGTTATCCTGGCTGCCCTGAAGGATCAGGGCGGGGGTCGGGCGGCCGTTCAGGCCATCCTGGGCCCGGAGGGCGGCGTCCGCGCCGAAGCGGAGGCGCTGGGCAGCGTTCACAGCCAGGGCCGTCCCCTGTCCGCCTGGGATGCCCTGCCGGGCCAGCTGGCGAATGGCCTCCGCCGGGGCATCGAAGGGGGCGCAGGCCACCAGACGCTCTACGGGGCGCTCCGTCAGCGCCAGGGCGGCGCAGACAGCATAGGCCCCCATGCTGTGGCCCCAAAGAGTCAGGGGACCATCCCCCGAGAAGTTCATCACGGCGGCCACGTCCCGGGCGGCCTGGGGAAAGCCCTGAAAGCGACCGCTGCTGCCGGGATAGCCCCGGTAGGAGAAGGCCAGGACCTGATAGCCCAGGGCCGTGAAGCGGCGGATCTCCGGCAGGTAGTAGTCCCAGGAGACTCCCATGCCGTGGGCCAGGATCAGGCGGCCACGGGGACCCGCTTCCCCCAGAAGCGCCGCGGAGAGCAGCGCTTTCCCGCTGGGGATGCTGAGACGGCGGCAGGGGAGATCGACCTCTCCCGGTGCCGGGACCGCCGGGCGGAAGAGAGTGTCATTCACCTTCATGGCCCCGGCGGCCCCCAGGACGGTAACGGCGCAGAGCGCGCCCGGCAGGATGCGTTTCATGGAGAGGCTCCTTTCTCCCACCCGAAGGGAGGGCCCACATGGGGAATGTTTTCCGGCGGTTCGCCGGCCAAAAAGGCCTCCGTCAGCGGCCTGGCATCCGGGATGACACAGCGTTCCTCCTCCCGCCGGAGGAGGCCCCGTGTCCGCGTTCCCTTCCGCCGCCGGGGAAGGCCCATCTCTCCCGGCGGGGCAAGCTCCGGCCGCCGCATGGCACCATTCAGTGCCAATGGTCCCGCCGCACCCCCGGCGCCTCCGCTTCCTGGGCGGCCGCCCCGTTCGATAGACAACAAATTTTATGCAACATGTGGATTTTATCACAGGGCCACACCGCTGTCAAGCGGATGGGGTCAGAGGAAGCTTCGGGGTCAGAGGAAGCTTCGGAAGTTGTCCATATCCCTCTGGAGGGCGGT
The DNA here is from genome assembly GCA_945867445.1 of uncultured Clostridia bacterium. Classification (GTDB taxonomy): domain Bacteria; phylum Bacillota; class Clostridia; order Oscillospirales; family Oscillospiraceae; genus Oscillibacter. The sequence goes on from CAMBID010000170.1 coordinate 1,733, forward strand.
GAGGAAAGTCTGCACCTGCCAGCCGTCCGCCGCGGCGTGGTGGACGGTCATGGAGAGGGGCAGGATCCGCTTCTCCCCCTCCTGCCGGAGCCTTCCGGCCTCTACGGAGGGGAGGAAGTACGGCTGCTTTCCATAGGAATGCACCGCGAAGTGCCGGAAGCTCACCCAGGGCACGCAGGAGACGGTGTAGGCGTTGGGAGGCGGTACCTCCCCGGCCTTCCCCAGGATGCCGTGGCGGGCTCCGTGACGGGCCTTGTCCTCCAGGTACGCCGCGTGGAAGGCAGGGAACTCATCGTCATAGGCCGTCCAGAGGAGGGAGAAGGTCTTGTCGTCCTCGTGGAAGGCGGCATAGAGGGGCGTCAGGCAGTTGAACCAGCCCAAAACCCCGTCCCTCTCCGCCAGGCAGAACTCGGGCTGCCGCTGGAGGTCCTTCGTCACCAGCCAAAGGTACGCCGGGAAGAAGCGGCAGCCCGCCGCCTTCACGGCGTTATAGAGCTTTGTGGCGTCCAGCTCCACCGTCAGGGAGTATCCGGTGGGGGCCATCTTTGAGAAGTAGGTAAAGGTCTCCCGCCGGGGCCAGGACGCGAAGTCGATGGGGGTAAAGCGCATCTCCGGCCGCATCACCGCACCTCCTGGAAAAGGAGCCCGTCCCGGGTGTCATACCAGAGGAGCGTCCCCCGGGGGAAGTAGGGCAGCCTCGCCGAGAGGTCCCACTGGGGGTAGAGCTTCCGGAGCAGCAGGGTGTCCCCCGTCAGGAAGAGGAGGCAGGAGACATAGTGCTCCCGGGTCATGGGATGGGCGGCGGCGACATACCAGTCCCCGTCGCTGAGGGTGACGGAGAGGCGCTCCCCCTCCCCTGCCCGCCGGGGCGTCAGGGCCGGGAGCCTCCGGCCGCAGCAGCTGACCTCCGCCCCCTCCAGGGAGAAGAGGAGGTTGCCGCAGTCCGGGCAGGCGTAGAAGCGCATCCGGCGCAGGTTGCCGGGGCTCGGGGCGTTCTCCCCCAGCTCCCCCCGGAGCAGGGCCTCCGTGTCCACTCCCAGGAGCTCCGAGAGCCGGGGCAGCAGGGCGATGTCCGGCGCCCCCGCGCCGCACTCCCATTTGCTGACGGCCTTGCCGCCCACGCCCAGCTTCTCCCCCAGCTCCGCCTGGGTCAGGTTCTGTCCCTGCCGCAGCGCGCGGATGAGGCGGCCGGTCTTGTTCTGGTCCATAATTGGTTCCTCCGTTTTTCGTGAAAATGATACTAGTTCTTGATAAAAAGCTTTCAAAGCTTTTTATAGCGCCGCAGGCGCG
>CAMBID010000171.1 GCA_945867445.1 uncultured Clostridia bacterium
CGGGGGAGACCCTGCCGCCGATTTTGCGCCTTGCGGCGGCTTTCGGCTTGTGTTACACTGGGAAAAAGAGAAAGGGGGAGGACCCATGGATCGACAGCAGAGAAACAAGCTCCTGGGCATCGCCAGCGGCGAGCTGCTGGTGGCGGCGGGTATTTTCCTGGCGGTGGCCATCGCCGGGAAGACGGAGAGCAGCTGGCAGCTGGGAGCAGCCATCGTCTGCGTGCTGCTGGCAGGCATTTTCCAGGTGGTCCGGCGGCTGGGCCCGCAGGAGAGCTCCGGCAAGGGCCAAGGCAAGAGGAACGGAAAGAAAAAGAGGAAACGCTGAAAGCGCAAACGGCGGCATCCCACCGGGATGCCGCCGTTTCAGGATTCGCTTTTCCCTTCCCGGGAAAGATCCCGGTAAAAGCCAAACGCCTCCTCAAATTTGCCCTGGCTGTAGGCCGTAACGTCGGCAACGTAGGCGTCGTAAGCGGAGAGGAGGCGGCGGGCCTCCTCCGTCAGCACGGCGCCTCCGCCGCCCTTGCCCCCGATGCTGGAGGAGAGCAGCTTGCAGCCAAAGACCCCCTCCGCCGTCCGGATGATGCGCCAGGCCTTGGAGTAGGCCATCTCCATGGAGGCGGCGGCGGAGCGAAGGGAGGCGTGCTCCTCCACCCGGTGCAGGAGCGTCGCGATGCCGGGGCCGAAGCAGCGGGTGCGGTCGTCGGTATAGAGCCGGACGGTGAGTTTGAGCTGCAGTTCCTTCTCCATGGGCCTGCCTCCTTGCGTTGATGAGGAAATGATACCACCTTTCCCGCCGGGCGTCAAACCTTTTCCCTTGCAATGGCACCGGGGGACTGCTAGAATGGGGGAAAGGGGCAAGCCCCACAAGATAAGCCACGAAAAGGAGAACTGCCATGGATATCCCAAAAGTCCGCCTGGGTAGGACGGAGCTCTACGTTACCAAGACCTCCTTCGGCGCGCTGCCGGTGCAGCGCATCGGTCACGAAGCCGCCCGGAAGCTGCTGCGCCGGGCCTATGAGAGCGGCATCAACTATTTCGATACCGCCAACATGTATACCGACAGCGAGGAGAAGATCGGTGAGGCCCTTCACGACGTCCGCCATAACATCGTGATCTCCACCAAGAGCGGCGGAAAGGATAAGAAAACCGTCCAGGCCCACATCGAGCTGAGCCTCCGCCGGATGCAGACGGACTACATCGACCTCTTCCAGTTCCATAACCCGGCGGAGCTGCCGGACCCCAACGACCCCGACGGCCCCTTTGCCGCCGCACTGGAGGCCAAGGAGAAGGGCTATATCCGCCACATCGGCATCACCAACCACCGGCTGGGGGTGGCCCGGGCCGCCATCGATTCTGGGAATTTTGAGACCCTGCAGTTTCCCTTCTGCTACCTCTGCACGGAGAAGGATCTGGAGCTGGTGCGTGCCTGCGAGGCGGCGGACATGGGCTTCATCGCCATGAAGGGTCTCTCCGGCGGGATGCTGAGCAACGCCGCCGCCTGCTACGCCTTCATGCAGCAGCACCGGAACGTCGTCCCCATTTGGGGCATCCAGCATGAGTGGGAGCTGGACCAGTGGCTGAAGCTGACGGAGGACAACCAGCAGATGACCCCGGAGCTCTCTGCCGTGATAGAGAAGGACCGGAAGGAGCTGGCCCATAATTTCTGCCGCAGCTGCGGCTACTGCCTGCCCTGTGCCGCCGGCATCGACATCCCCCAGGCCGCCCGCATGGCCATGCTGCTGCGGCGGTCCCCCTACCGCCCCTACATGACGGAGGAATGGCACGCCAAGATGCACAAGATTGAGGACTGCCTTCACTGCGACGCCTGCAAGAGCCGCTGTCCCTACGGGCTGGACACCCCGGCCCTGCTGCAGGAGATGCTGAAGGATTACGACGCCTTCTACGCCGTCCATCACAACGACTGAGTGGCCTTGCCCCTGAAAGGACCGCCCCGGAGCTGCCAGAATCCGCCGCAGCCGGCAATCGCTGCGGGGAGTTGGTGGACGCCGGGGCGGCTTTTTGTTAGGTTGGAGGGCATCAAAGCCGGCCTTGCTGGGCGAGAGGGGGAAAGGAGCACACAGTATGACCTATGGAGAGCGTATCCGGCGGGGGGGCTGATACGAAAACCGGTTGAAAAGCTTTCAAAGCATTTGATAGCGCGAAGCGTGTCCGGCTTTGACGAGACTGCGGCCACCGGCTTCGCCGGTGGTTATGACTTTTCCACCAGTTCCCGGAAGACCGTGTCCCAGTCAAAGCTGCCGTCGGCGAAGCCGGGGATCTCCTTGCAGGCCTTGCAGAGGCTGACGCTGCACTCTGTCAGGATGGCGCTGAGTTCGGCATCCGAATAGGGACAGCTGTCGGTGACGATCAGCGTTGCGAGGCCGTGGACAATGAGCCACATGTTCCGGAAGTAGCGGTCCGCCGCCGTCTCGTCCAGGCGGTAGATGCGGCAGAGAGAGGGGCGCAGCAGGGCCTGGGATTGGGTCATCTCTGCCATGGCGCCGCCCTGAGCGGAGGTGCTGAGGAAGAGCATCCGGTAGAGCTGAGGCTCCTCCCGGGCGAAGCGCAGGTATTGCTGGCCAAAGCCCAGGAAGGGGATGGGCTGGCGCAGGCCCTCCTCTGCGTAGCGGCGGTAGACGGCCCGGGCCGCCAGGCGAAGGTCTGAGCGCAGCTCATCCATGCCCCGGTAATAGGTGAAGATGGGCCGGGTGGAGACCCCCAGCTCCGCCGCAATGTTCCGGGTGGTGACGCCCTCTGCCCCCTTGATGCGGGCCACCCGAAGCCCGGCTGCCACGATCTCATCCTTGGTGAATTTCACTTTCGGAGGCATAGGGAACAACTCCTTTCATACTCCTTCTTGATAAAAATCTTTGATTTTTATCAAGAAGGCGCTGCTGTCAGCGTCGCCCTTTTGCGGCAGTCTGCCGTAAAAGCCGTCTCATATTAGCGTCCGGAAGAAATAGCCCTCAGGGGCCCGGCAGAAAAAGCTAATTGCA
>CAMBID010000172.1 GCA_945867445.1 uncultured Clostridia bacterium
CCCCTTCGGGGCAACCGAAAATGATGCGCAAAAACTTCATGCGCTCTGGCTTTTTCCCATGATCGTGGTGCGCAATCCTGCGCATGAAGTTTTGCGCCCGAATACTGATTCAAAAAACCCTTTCCTTTGAGATCCCGCGCGCTCCGGGCACTCGCGGCGTGCGGGATGCACACCGCGCCGTCTCAAAAAAAGCGGATGCGCTTCGCGCCATCAAAAGCGTATAAAGCTTTTCCTCGGATTTTCGGGAAAAAGCGAGAAAGGGAGGGGGACTGGAACAGAGAATCCCTGGCAGACGAAAAAATTTTTATTTCGTTGCACGAAACCGTGCAAAAAACGGGGAGTGGGCGGGAAGTAGTGAAAGGCATTTTGGAAACGAACCAAGGAGGGACACGGAGATGAAGGAGTATCTCAGCGCGGCGCGGCGGAAGCGCTTTTGCGAGTGCTATCTCCGGACGCTGGATCCCGGGCGGGCGGCGGAGGAAGCGGGAGAGAGGGACGGATGGGCTTTGCTGGCGGACAGCGCTGTGCGGGCCGAACTGGGGGAACTGCGCGCCCTGCGGGCCGACACGGTCCGGAGAGAGGACGCAGTGCGCCGCTTGACAGAGCTGGCCTTTGGCCGGGCCAACGACGCCATTGCCCTGGCCCTCTCGCCGGAGCGGGAGAGCCGGAACGTGGCGAAAATGGATCTCTCAGCGGTCTCGGAGTTCAAGGTGACGGACAAGGGCGGCGTGGAGATCCGCTTTTTGGACCGGGTAAAGGCCCTGGAGGCTCTTTGCGTTCTGCTGGAGCGGCAGGAGGGAGAGGCTGGGGCGGAGGCCTTCCTCCGGGCCCTGAGGGGGGAGGAGGAATGAGCCGGATCCGGAAGTTTTCCCCCAAGCAGCTGCAGGTGATGAAGTGGTGGAAGCAGGACCGCGACGCCATCATCTGCGACGGGGCGGTGCGCAGTGGGAAAACCCTCTGCATGGGCGTCGCCTTCCTGCTCTGGGCCATGATCTGCTTCCACGACCAGCAGTTCGCCCTCTGCGGCAAGACCATCGGGGCGCTGCGCCGGAACCTGCTGCCCGGAGCCCTGGCGGAGCTGCGGCAGCTGGGCGCCACGTGGGAGGAGCGCCGCAGCGAGAACAGCATCACCATGCACTTCGGCGGGCGGACCAACCGCTTTCTCCTCTTCGGCGGGCGGGACGAGGGCAGCGCCGCCCTGATCCAGGGTGTGACGCTGGCGGGGCTCCTGCTGGACGAGGTGGCACTGATGCCCCGCTCCTTCGTGGAGCAGGCCTGCGCCCGCTGCTCCGTCACCGGCAGCAAGCTCTGGTTCAACTGCAACCCGGAAGGCCCGGAGCACTGGTTTTACCGGGAGTGGATTGGCAAAGCGGAGGAGCGGAAGGCCCTTTACCTCCACTTTACCATGGACGATAACCCAAGCCTCGCCCCGTACATCCGACAGCGCTATGAGCGGCTCTACACCGGGATCTTCTACCGCCGTTTCGTGCTGGGGGAGTGGGCGGCGGCGGAGGGGCTCATCTACGATTTCTTCGACCGGGAGAAAGACGCCGTCCCAGCGCCGAAGGGGGAGATGGAGGCCTGGCGGGTGTCCATCGACTACGGTACGGTGAATCCCACGTCCATGGGGCTCTGGGGACGGAGAAATGGCGTCTGGTACCGGGTAGAGGAGTACTACTACGACTCCCGCCGGGAGGGACAGCAAAAGACCGACGCGGAATATGTGGAGGCGCTGCGGGCCCTCTGCGGGGACCGGCGGGTGGAGCGGGTCATTGTGGACCCGTCAGCGGCCAGCTTTCAGGCGGCCCTCCGGCAGGCGGGGTTTCCGGTGCGGGCGGCGGATAACCGGGTGCTGGACGGCATCCGGGTGACGGCGGGGCTGCTGCGGAATGGGCAGATCGTGCTCTGCGAGAGCTGCGGCGACTGCCTGCGGGAGATCGCCCTCTACTGCTGGGAGAGCGGCAAGGAGGCGCCCCGGAAGGAGAACGACCACGCCATGGATGAGATGCGCTACTTCGCCATGGATCTCCAGGGAGAGACGCGGCGCTTCGCCGCCACCTTCGTGGAGCGAAGGGCATGAGAGAAAGGGAGGAATGGAATGAGGCTATGGAGGAAGAGAGAGCCGGAGGCGGCTGTCGCCGCCGCGGCGCAGCTGCGGGATACCCGGCGCAGGCCCTTCGGCCTTCTGGGGGACTATGTGCCTCTGAGGGATGGGGAGACTGAGCTCTATCGGGCGGTGCGGGAGGCGGTGCCGGTGGTGGACGCCGCCATCTATAAGATTATCCGGCTCTGCGGCGGCGTCACGGCCCGCTGCGGAGAGCCGGGGACGGAGCGGCGGCTGCGGGAGTTTCTGCGGACGGTGCCCGCTGGCCGGGGACAGTACGGAATCAACGCCTTTCTGGAGAGCTATCTCGACTCCCTGCTGGTCTGCGGACGGGCGGTGGGCGAGATCGTGCCGGAGCGGGGGATGCGGGGCATTGCCGCCATCCTCTGCGGCAGCGTGGAGACAGTGGAGGTCCGGGAGGGAACGCAGGCCCTGGACTTTGCCCTCTGCGCGAGAGACGGCCAGGGGAGGATGACGGAGCTTCCCTATCAGGACCTGCTGCTCTTCACACCGCTGAATCCGGAGGCGGAGCACCCCTACGGGGTGTCGCTGCTGCGGTCGCTGCCGTTCCTCACGGATATCCTGACAAAGATCTACCACACCATCGGCGTCAACTGGGAGCGCTGCGGCAGCGTCCGCTACGCTGTGACCTGCCGGGATGGCGGCGAGGGCCAGGCCCGGCTGCGGGCGGAGACATTGGCTCACGAGTGGGCGGACGCTATGCAGGACGCCAGAAGCGGCGCGGTGCGGGACTTTGTAGCGGTGGGGGATGTGGACATCCGGGTCATCGGCGCGGATAGTCCCATCCTGAACAGCGAGGTGCCGGTGCGGCAGATTCTGGAGCAGCTGGTGGCCAAGACCGGCATCCCGCCCTTCATGCTGGGGCTG
>CAMBID010000173.1 GCA_945867445.1 uncultured Clostridia bacterium
TGTGGGAGGGCGCATCCATGAGTGATCATCGGTTCGGCTACTTCCTGCGGGAGGGGCTGCGGAATATGTTCAGCCACGGCTTTATGTCCTTCGCCGCCATTGGCGTGACGGTGGCGTGTCTCGTCATCATGGGGACCTTCACTCTGGTGGCGGTGAACGCCGACGCCCAGCTGAAGGACCTGGAGAGCGAGAACGAGTTTTTGGCCTTCGTGGATGACAGCCTCACGAGATCTGAGGCGGAGGGCCTGAAAGCGCGGATCGAGGCGGTGCCCAACGTCCGCTCCGTCCGATTTATCACCCGGGAGGAGGCAACGGAAGCCTTCGCCGGCCAGTACCCAGACGAGCAGATGTTCCAGAACCTGGATCCGGAGATCTTCCGGGACCGCTATGCCGTCCGTGTGGAGGACCTGAGCCGTCTTTCTGAGACGGTGGAGGCTGTCGGCGCCATCCCGGGCATCGGCGGCTACCGGGCGGATGAGGAGGTGGCCGGGGGGCTTCTCACCGTGCGGAACATCGCGACGGTGGTCTGCCTGACCCTCATTGCCATCCTCTTCCTGGTGTCCATTTTCATCATCTCCAACACCATTAAGCTCACCACCTTTGACCGGCGGGAGGAGATCGCCATTATGCGGATGGTGGGCGCTACCAACGGCTTTATCCGCTGGCCCTTCGTGTATGAGGGCTTCATGATCGGGATACTCAGCGCGGTTATTGCCTTCGGGATCCAATGGCTCCTCTACGCGGCGGTGGCCAAGGGCGTTGCGAACAGCGATACGCTGAAGCTCATCCATGTGGTGGACTTCACCACCTTCTGGAAGCCGGTGGCGGCGGTCTTTGCCGGGGCGGGGATCCTGATCGGCGTGGGCGGCAGCCTTTCCGCCATCCGGAAGTTCCTGCAGGCCTGAGAAGGGAGGAAAGTATGATCCAAGGAAAGAGATACGGCAGGCGGTGCTTCGCGGCGGTGCTGGCCCTGCTGCTGGCCCTGGCGGCGCTGACTCCCGGTCTCACCCTGCCGGCGGAGGCCGTGAATCAGGCCGATATCGACGCGCTGAAGGATGACGCCAGCGACCTCGCGGCCCAGCGGAAGACGCTGCAGGAGCGTATCAACGCACTGAAAAACGACAAGAGCAAGGCCCTGGAGCAGAAGCAGCTTCTGGACGAGCAGGTGGAAAATACTCAGGCGGAGATCAACAACGTCCAGCGGCAGATCGACACCTATACCGCCCTCATCGCCCAGACGGAGGACGAGCTGGCGGAGGCGGAGCGGCAGGAGAAAGCCCAGTACGAGCTCTTCTGCGCCCGCGTCCGGGCCATGGAGGAGCGGGGCGGCATCAGCTACTGGGCGGTGCTCTTCCGGGCGGAGAGCTTCACGGACATGCTCTCCCGGCTGGACGCCATCAATGAGCTGATGGACTCCGACCAGGCGGTCATCGACCGGCTGCAGGCCCTGCAGGAGGAGATCCGGACCAAGCAGGCGGCCCTGGAGGAGCAGAAGACCGGGGTGGAGAGCGCCAAGGCAGAGCTCTTGCAGAAAAAGAGCGAGCTGGAGGACCAGCGGGCCGAGGCCATCGCCCTGGTGAAGGAGATCGACGACAACCAGGCGGAGTACCAGGCCACGGTGGACCAGATCAAGGCTGACGAGCGGCGTATCGAGCAGCAGGTCAAGGAGATGCAGAAGAAGCTGGAGGAGGAGATGGCGGCCCAGGGCAAGGATTATAACACCAATCCCGGCGGCTACATCTGGCCGGTGGACAGCCGGTACATCACCTCCACCGTGGGCGGGCGGACTTCCCCCGGCGGCATCGGCTCCACCAACCACAAGGGCACGGATATCGGCCGGGTGGGCTATACCAGCCCGGTCTACGCCTCCAAGGCGGGGACGGTCATCATCTCCCAGAAGTCCAGCTCCTACGGAAACTATATCGTCATCTCCCACGGCTCCGGCAACACCACCCACAAAGCCCACCACTACAGCCGGAAGGTCAGTGTGGGGGACGTGGTGCAGCAGGGCCAGGTCATCGGCATCACCGGCTCCACGGGCCACTCCACGGGGCCGCACCTCCATTTTGAGATCACGGAGAACGGCGTGCGCATCAATCCCCTGAACCACGGGGCGGAGCCCAGAAAGGGCTACCTCACGGGCTACACCCTCTCCGGCAGCGCATAAGAAATGAATCTCCCTCCCGCACCATAGACTGGGGCGGGAGGGTGCTTTATGTTGGGGTGGCTTTGCTGGAAGGAAACGCGGGAGGAGGCGGGAGCGGCGGACCTTGCGGGGTTGTCGGTGCTCCGGGTAAGCGTCCTCCGGAGGGAGGGGACGCCGGAGTGGCTGCTGCGCAGAAGGGTGCGGGCGGTGGGGCGGAAGCTGGCCCGGGCGGGCGTGAGGCGGGTAATATGGCCTGAGAGCTTTCCCTACGGGGAGATTCTGGGGGAAGAGGGGGTCTTTCCGGTGGAAACGCTGGCCCTGTGGCAGGGTCTGGCGGCGAAGCTTGCCTGGCGGGCGCTGGAAGCGCGGGGTATCCCGGCGGGAGAGGAGCGGGTCGCCGTCTGCGCAGACCACTTAACGGCGGCGGTGCGGCAGACAGTCGAGACGCTGCTGCGCCGCTGCCGCCGCGTCTCTCTGGATGCCCCGGACCCGGAGGGAGCCTTTGCCCGGCAGCTCTGGCGGTCTCTCGGCGCGGCGCTGCTGACGGGGGAGGCCGGGGCGGATGTGCGCCTGCTCTTCTCCCGGAGACCGGAGCGGCCGGGGGATATCCCGCTCTATCCCGGGGCGAGGGGGCCGGACGTGCCCCTCCGGCTGCCGAAGAAGTGGGAGGAACGGATCCCCGCAGGGGTCCGGCGGGATCAGCTGATCGCGGCGCTCCTCGCGGCGGGGCGTTTCCCTGCGGCGGAAATTGCCTTTGACAGTGCTTGACAATCGGAAAACTTGACTCTATAATAATGCGTACTGAGCAAAGCCGGAAACCTTGAAAGCCAAGGCTTTCAAGGTTCA
>CAMBID010000174.1 GCA_945867445.1 uncultured Clostridia bacterium
GCTGACGCTGATGCATGGCGCAGGTGCCGGTGGTCCGGCGGGGCAGGATCTTGGAGCGCTCGGACACGAAACGACGCAGCTTGGCGGCGTCCTTATAATCAATGGACTCGCACTTGTCCGCGCAGAACTGGCAGACCTTGCGGCGCTTCCCGCGGTTCATGGGACGCGCGGGGCGATTTTCATGATCCATAGGCATGGATACGTTCCTCCTTATCAGAATGTGGGCGTGGGATTGGCACGCAGCTCAGAACGGCAGGTCGCCGTCCTCCTCGCCGATCTCGGCGAAGTCGGAAAAGCTGGAAGAAGCGGCGGGGGCGCTGCTCCGGCCGCCGGCGGGAGCCCCGTAGGAAGGGGCGCTGTAGCCGCCCTCGGCGGCGTCCCGCTTGGAATCCCCGAAGTAGACGTTTTCGGCGACGACCTCGGTTGCGACGCGCTTGTTGCCTTCCTTATCCGTCCAGTCACGGGTCTGAAGGCGGCCCTCCACGATGGCCATACGACCCTTGGTGAAATACTTGGAGACGAACTCCGCCGTGCTGCGCCAGGCCACGACGTCGATCCAGTCGGTTTCCTTCTCCCCGTTCTGGGACTTGAAGTCCCGGTCACAGGCGAGGCGGAAGGACGTGACGGCGATGCCGCTGCCGGTACGCCGCAGCTCGGGGTCCCGAGCCAGACGACCCATCAGGATGATCTTGTTCAGCATGGTGCGCCTCGCTTACTCGCCCTTGCAGACGATGAGGGAACGCATGATCCCTTCGGTAATGCCCAGAACGCGGTCCAGCTCCTTGGGGAAGGAAGGCTCGCTGGTGAAGCTCATCAGGACATAGTAACCTTCGGTCTTGTAGTCAATGGGATAGGCCAGCTTGCGGCTGCCCCACTCCTCGACCTCCACAGCAGAGCTGTGCTGCTCAGCAAGGGTCTTGAACTTCGCCACCATGGCGGCGATGCCCTCCTCACCGAGTGCAGGGTCGACAATGTAGACGACCTCATAATTGGCGGAAACCTTAGCCATTTTTGCACCTCCTTTTGGACAGATGGCCCTCATACGGGATGAGAGCAAGGATTTGCTCGCAGACTGCAAGCCCTATCATTATACCGGATAAAAGGCAAAAGTCAAGGAGATTTTCAAAATCTCCCTGGCTTTTGCCGGAAATTCTCCCGTTTTCCCCTCAGAGGGGCCGGGCGTATTTGCAGACGGCGGGGTTGCGCTCCAGCCAGCGGAGGAGGGGAAGCCCCAGGAAGCAGGTAACGAGAGCCTCGCCCAGGCCCACGGTCAGCGCGTTGAAGCCGAAGGCCGCGGGGAAGGCGGCCCCGGCCCGGGTCTGGACAAAGGACAGGAGTCCGCCGACGATCACGGCGTTGCAGAGAATGGTGGGCAGGGGGAGGAGCCAGCGCCTGCCGATGCGCCGGGTGAGGACAGCGGCCAGCAGGGTCGCCAGGGTCCCGAAGATCAGGTCCGCCGCGCCGTAGGGCGACAGGATATTGGTGATGAGGCAACCGATGGCAAGGCCTGGCACCGCCTCCGGAAAGAGGAAGGGCAGCAGGCAGAGGGCCTCCGAGAGCCGGAGCTGCACGGCGTCAAAGCCCAGGCCCACGGCGGTGGAGACCAGGGAGAGGGCGGCATACAGCGCGGCGATGAGCCCGCTCATGGCCAGGGATCGGGCGGAAAGCTTGCCGACAGACATCAAAAAAGACCTCCTGAACGTTGTCGGAGGCCGAAAAAATACGGGCAGTCAGGCCCCGCAGCCTCCATTTTTTTGTTTAGAGAACGGCGTCCCATCCGGGGCTGCGCCGAACGAACGCCCGCAAGCGGGCGCTTGGACAGGGAGATGGCACCTGTCGAGAGGCAGTATAGCACGCTTTTTCCCAAAAGGAAAGAGGGAATTTTCCCAAATCAGCGTTGTGTCCCGGGGCGGAAGCTGGTAAGATGGGGAAAATGAGTGCAGGAGGGATGCCCATGAGATACCGTGCCCTTGCCGCCGTTCTGGCCCTGACCCTGCTGAGCGCCTGCGGGACCGCCGGGAACGGGTCCGGAAGCGCTGCCGTATCCGACCAGCCGCCGGAGGAGCCGCTGGTCCTGGATACCCTGGCCCTGGAAGTTCCTTCCGGGACGGACACCGCCCTGGCCCGGACCTTCGCGGAGGCCCTGCCGGGGGAGATGGCAAAGTACGGCGTGGAGATTGCGTCGGTGGAGCTGAGCTTCGGCACGTCCCCCGCCGCCACCGCCCAAGCTTTGGCGGAGGGCGGGGTGGATCTGGCCTTCCTGCCGGCGGCGGACTTCCTGCGCTATGGCGGCGGGAGGGCCATCCTGGCGGACGGGGAAGCCGTCACACTCCCGGAGACGGAGGACCCCGCCGCGGCGGTGACGGCGGCTGCCCTTTCCCCTGGGGAGCGGGCGGAGATCGTCACCGCCCCCACGGGCTACGGCCGGAAGCTGGCCTCCCGGCCGGAGCCTTCCTGGGAGGAGATCGCCCACGCCCGCTGGGGCGTCCTGGAACCCGGGAACCGTGCGGGCTACCGCTGCCTGGACCTCTGGCTCTGCGATTATTATGAGGATAACGGCATTGCCGACCTCCCCGATGTCACGGTGTTCGAAAGCTGGGAGGACCTGCTCCGGGCGGCGGCGGAGGGGGACATCGATGCCCTGCCCCTGGGAATGTCCGTCCGGCAGGACTACGCCGCCCTCTGGCGCCTCGCCGCCGACCGGACGGACGAGGCGGGCCGCCGGGGCCTGGGACGCCGGGACATCCAGGCGGAGCTGCCGCTCCTGGCGGAGACGGAGGGCATCGCCGCGCAGGTGGCCGCCGTCCGGGAGGGCGGGGGTCTTGAGAGCCCCGCCTTCGCCTTCGCCCTGGAGGCGTCCCTCCTGGCGCTCCTCTCCCCGGAGCAGTGCCTGACCCTCCTGGGCGCCGAAGCCTTCGCCCCCGTGGAGGATAACGCCCTCGCCCCTACCCGCCGCGCTCTGCTCGCCGCAGGGACAGCGTAGGGG
>CAMBID010000175.1 GCA_945867445.1 uncultured Clostridia bacterium
TGACTGCCATGCCGATGGCCACCGCCTCCCCGTGGGAGACGGAGTAGGCGCTGACCTTCTCCACGGCGTGGCCCAGGGTGTGGCCCAGGTTCAGAAGAGCCCGGCAGCCCCGGTCAAATTCGTCCGCCGCCACGGTGTCCCGCTTCAGGGCAACGCACCGGGCGATGACGGCCTCCCATTGCTCCCGTACCGGGGTCTCCTCCAGGGAGGTAAAGAGCGCTTCCTCGAAAAGGATGCCATACTTGATGACCTCGGCGCAGCCGCTGCGGTACTCCCGCTCCGGCAGGGTCGTGAGCAGCGCTGGGTCACAGAGGACCAGGGACGGCTGGTAGAAGCAGCCCGCCTGATTCTTCCCCGTGGGGAGGTCGATGCCGGTCTTTCCACCCACGGAGGAGTCCACCGCGGCCAGAAGGCTCGTGGGCACCTGGCAGAATGCCACGCCCCGCTGATAGGTGGCGGCGGCAAAGCCCGCGAGATCCCCGGTGACGCCGCCCCCCAGGGCTACCAGGACGTCGCTTCGGGTCAGACCGCTGCGCCCCAGGAAGTCCAGGAGCGCGGCGTAGGTCGTAAGGTTTTTGGACGCCTCCCCCGCCGGGAAGGCGAAGGAAATGGTGCGGAAGCCCGCTTTCTCCAAAGAGGCTGTCAGCCGGGCGCCGTAGAGGGCAAAGACGGTCTCATCCGCCGCCACGGCGGCGGCGGGGGCGTCAGGCAGGACCTGCCTGAGCTCCGCCCCGGCCCGGTCCAGCAGGTCCGGCCCGATGAGAACGTCATAGTTCCGGGAGGCGGTCACGGGAATGCGCTTCACCTGCCGTCCACCTCCTCCTTCCGCTTCCGGCCCTCGTCCAGGAGGCGGACCAGGGTGCCGTAGTCATTTTCCGCCATGGCATCCCGGTACTCCGTAAGACTCGCGATGTAGCCGTCCAGCTCCCGCAGGAGGAAATCCCGGTTCTCCAGAAAGAGCTCCGCCCACATCTCGGGGGCCAGCCAGGCGACCCGGGTCATATCCTTGTAGCTCCCGGCGGAAAAGCCCTTGTGGCTCCCGGCCGTGGGGCTCTTGATGTAGGCGTTGGAGGCAACATGCGCCATCTGGGAGGTGAAGGCGATGACCTCGTCATGCTCCGCCGCCGTGGTGACGGAGAAGCGGCCGAAGCCCGCCGGGGCCAGCAGCTCCCTGGCCCGGTCCAGCAGGCGGATGTCGTCCCGGTCCGCCGGCACCAGCACCATGGGCGCTCCGTGGAAGAGATTTCCCCGGGCATACTTGAAGCCGGAGTTGTGGTTCCCCGCCATGGGGTGGCCTCCCAGGAAGGTGACGCCCCGCTCCGCCGCCAGGGGGAAGCAGGCGGCGCAGACCGTCCGCTTGGTGCCGCAGCAGTCAATGACCACGGGGTGGGAACCGATGCGGCCGGCATTCTCCCGGAACCATTCAATGGCCGCCTCCGGGCTGACGGCAAGCAGGATGAGGTCGCAGTCCGGCAGGCGCTCCGCCGTCAGGGGGGAAGCCACCGTGCCGTTCAGGATGGCGAAGTCCAGGACGCTCCGGTCCCGATCCGCGGCCAGAACGGTCTCCCCGGCCTCCCGGTAGGCCTTGGCCAGGGAGCCGCCGATGAGACCCAGGCCAACGATGCCGACAGTCATGCCAAAGCCACCTCCCGGACGGCCCGGATCTTCTTCGCCAAGCCGTCGAACTGCTCCGGCCGCAGGGACTGGGCGCCGTCGCAGAGGGCATGGATGGGATCGTTGTGGACCTCGATGATGAGGCCGTCCGCCCCGCAGGCGGCGGCGGCCAGAGCCATGGGGGACACCAGGCGGTTGATGCCGGTGGCGTGGCTGGGATCCACGATGACGGGCAGGTGGGTAAGCTCGTGGAGCATGGGCACCGCCGCAAGATCCAGGGTGTTGCGGGTGTAGTCGTCAAAGGTACGGATCCCCCGCTCGCAGAGGATGACCTGCTCGTTGCCGCTGGCCATGATGTACTCCGCGCTCATTAAGAGCTCCTTCAGGGTGTTGGCAAGGCCCCGCTTGAGAAGGATGGGCTTGCTTGTCTTGCCCAGCTCCCGGAGGAGATCAAAGTTCTGCATGTTCCGGGCCCCCACCTGCAGGACGTCCACATCCTCAAAAAGGGGCAGGTCCACGATGCTCATAATCTCCGTCACGATGGGGAGGCCTGTCTCCTGCCGGGCGATCTTCAGGAACTCCAGTCCCCGGGCCTTGAGACCCGCGAAGTCATACGGGGAGGTCCGGGGCTTGAAGGCGCCTCCCCGGAGCATATCCGCCCCGGAGGCCTTCACCGCCTTGGCCACGGCCACGATCTGCTCCTCGGATTCTACGGAGCAGGGGCCCGCCATCAGGCAGAAGTTCCCGCCGCCGATTTTCACGTTTCCTACCTGCACCACGGTGTCCTCCGGATGGAACTTCCGGTTGCAGCACTTGAAGGGCTCCGACACCCGCTTCACGGAGTCCACGATTCCGAGGCTGCCGATGAGGTCCATGTCCACCCGGGTGGTGTCCCCCACGAGGCCCAGCACCGTCTGATACTCTCCCTGGGAGATATGCACCTTCAGGCCCTGCTCTTTCAGCCAGTCGATAAGCTGATCCCGCTTCTCCTGTCCCACTCCGTTTTTCAGTACCACGATCATTGTCTTTCCCTCCGTTTTCCTGCGTTGTTGATAGTGAAAGCTGAAATAAAGAATGCGGCACAGGTCTAACCTGTGCCGCATGAAATCCACTCTGAGCCGAGCATTTTCTGCATCACAAATTAGCCTTACTATGCGGGCATAGTAAAGTAATAGGAAGCAAAATAGAAGATGCTCTTCATAGCGGTTCTCCGTTTCTTTCAAGTTCTTGCTCCAAGTATAGGAGCCTCGGCGAAAAATGTCAACCGCAAATCTGTACAAAAGCGGAGCGTCTCCCCGCTTTTCTTCTGCTTTAAATCGCCGAAGAGCCCCACGCTCTTGCCCAGGATACTGATTTCAAA
>CAMBID010000176.1 GCA_945867445.1 uncultured Clostridia bacterium
CGACCTGCCCGCCGCCGATCCCCTGAAATCCAAGCAGGAGGTGGAGGATATCATCGGCCTGCCCGCCATGGACGCACCGGAGATCTCCGCCAAGATGGGCATCAACATCGAGGCGGTCCTGGAGGACGTGGTGAAAAACGTGCCGCCTCCCACAGGCGACGAGAAGGCTCCCCTGAAGGCCCTGATCTTCGACAGCCAGTATGACAGCTACCGGGGTGTCATCGTCTATATGCGGCTCATGGAGGGTACCCTCCGGGTGGGCCAGACGGTGAAGATGATGGCCTCCGGCGCCAGCTACCAGGTCATTGAGTGCGGCCACCTGCTGCCCCTGGGCCTGGAGCCCTGCCAGGAGCTGCTGGCAGGCGAGGTGGGCTACTTCACCGCCTCCATCAAGAACGTGCAGGACACCCGGGTGGGCGACACCGTTACCGACGCCGCCGAGCCCACGGCGGAGCCCCTTCCCGGCTACCGCCCGGTGCAGCCCATGGTCTATTGCGGCATCTACACCGAGGACGGCAGCAAATACCCGGACCTGCGGGACGCCCTGGAGAAGCTGCAGCTCAACGACGCTTCCCTCAGCTTTGAGCCGGAATCCTCTGTGGCCCTGGGCTTCGGCTTCCGCTGCGGCTTCCTGGGCATGCTCCACATGGAGGTCATCCAGGAGCGGCTGGAGCGGGAGTTCGACCTGGACCTCGTCACCACCCTCCCCTCCGTCATCTACCATGTCTACAAGACCAACGGCGAGATGATCCGGGTGGACAACCCCCACAACTACCCGGACCCCGCCGTCATCGAGCACGCGGAGGAGCCCTATGTGAAGGTCTCCGTCATCGCCCCCAACGAGTACGTGGGCAACATCATGCCCATGTGCCAGAACCGCCGGGGCGAGTTCAAGGACATGCAGTACCTGGACACCCACCTGGTGGAGCTCCATTACCAGATGCCCTTAAACGAGATCATCTACGACTTCTTTGACACCCTGAAGGCCAACACCAAGGGCTACGCCTCCCTGGACTATGAGCTCTCCGGCTACCGGAGCAGCGAGCTTGTGAAGGTGGATCTCCTCCTCAACGGCGACCAGGTGGACGCCCTGAGCTTCATCGCCCACAAGGACAAGGCCTACCCCCGGGCCCGCAGGCTCTGCGAGAAGCTGAAGGAGAACATCCCCCGCCAGCTCTTCGAGATCCCCATCCAGGCCGCCATCGGCGGCAAGGTCATCGCCCGGGAGACGGTGAAGGCCATGCGCAAGGACGTCCTCGCCAAGTGCTACGGCGGCGACGTCACCCGGAAGAAGAAGCTCCTGGAAAAGCAGAAGGAGGGCAAGAAGAAGATGCGCTCCCTGGGCACCGTTCAGGTCCCCACCGAAGCCTTCCTGGCCGTCCTCAAGCTGGACGAGGATTCGTAGGAAGCAGGTCCGCTGGCCGGTCGGCCAAGCGGCCATCCCCCGGCCTGGAGCCAGGCCCAGAAAGGAGTAAACCATGGATACCATTGCCGCCGTTGCCACCGGGTCCGGCGTCTCCGCCATCGGGGTGCTGCGCGTCTCCGGCCCCGCGGCCCTCACCGCGGCGGACGCCGTGTTCCGCCCCCGGGACGGCCGCCCCCTCTCCGCCCATGCTCCCCGGGCCATGGTTTTCGGAGCGCTCCTGGGCCCGGACGGCGAAGCCGTCGATGAGTGCCTGGCCGTGGTTTTCCCCGGCCCTCACAGCTACACCGGGGAGGACTCCGCCGAGTTCCACTGCCACGGCTCCCCCATCGTGCTGCAAGAGGGCCTTGCCGCCCTCTTCGCCAACGGCGCCCGGCAGGCGGGGCCCGGGGAATTCACCCGGCAGGCGTTTCTGAACGGCAGGCTGGACCTGACGGAGGCGGAGGCCGTCATCGACCTCATCGACGCGGAGAGCGCCGCCGCCGCGAAAAATGCCCTGGCCCAGCTGGGCGGCAGCCTCCGCCGCCTGGCGGAGGGCGTCCGGGAGGCGCTGGTGGACGTGGCCAGCCGCTTTTACGCCGTGGTGGACTACCCGGACGAGGACATCGGGGACGTCCGCCCGGAGGACATCGCCGCCGCCCTCCGCCGCTCGGAGGAAGCCCTCACCGCCCTCCTTGCCACCTTCCGGCGGGGGCAGGTGCTGCGCTCCGGCGTGCCCACGGCCATCCTGGGGCGGCCCAACGCCGGGAAAAGCTCCCTTCTCAACGCCCTGCTGGGCTATGAACGGGCCATCGTTACGGATATCCCCGGTACCACCCGGGACACCGTGGAGGAAAAGTGTGTGGTGGGCGGGGTTCTGCTCCGGCTCATCGATACCGCCGGCCTCCGGGAGACGGAGGACGCTGTGGAAAAAATGGGCACGGAGCGTGCCCGCCGGGCGGCGGAGGACGCGGGGCTGGTCCTGGCTCTTGTGGACGGCTCCCGTCCCTTCACCCCGGAGGACGCCGCCATTTTGCGCCTGGCCGGGGAGAAGGCGCACTGGATTCTGGTCCTCAGCAAATCTGACCTCCCCCGGGAGGCCGTCCTGCCGGAGCTCTCCGGCCTCACCGGAACGCCTCCCGCCGCCGTGATCTCCCTCTCCGTCCGGACCGGGGCGGGCATGGCGGAGCTGGAGGCGTCCGTCTCCGCTCTCTTCTCCCGGGGGGAGGCCCCCGGCGGCAGCCTCCTCACGAATCCCCGGCAGGCGGACGCCGTGGGCCGGGCCCTGGATGCCGTCCGCCGGGCAGAGGAGTCCCTCTCTCTCGGCATGACCCCGGACGTGATTCTCACAGACGCGGAGGAGGCCCTCTCCGCCTTGGGGGAGCTTACCGGCTCCACCGCCCGGGAGGACATCACCGACGCCATCTTCTCCCGCTTCTGCGTGGGGAAGTAACGAAGCCCAAGACTGGAATTGAACCAGCCCACACGCCATTTCCCCCGCTTCCGCGTGGGGAAGTAACGCCATCCCGGGCC
>CAMBID010000177.1 GCA_945867445.1 uncultured Clostridia bacterium
GCTCCATCCGGGCCACCGGCGCCAACCCCAGCATGGCCCGGGCCCAGGGCATCAATACCAACGCCAACATCGTACTGGGCCTGGCCCTCTCCAACGGCCTTGTGGCCTTCTCCGGCGGTCTTCTGGCCCAGTATCAGGGCAGCGCCGACGTGAACATGGGCCGGGGCGCCATCGTCATCGGCCTGGCCGCCGTCATCATCGGCGAGGTGCTCTTTGGCAAGCTCTTCCGGAACTTCGCCCTGCGGATGCTCTCTGTGGGCATCGGCGCCATCATTTACTACATCGTGCTGCAGATCGTGCTGCAGCTGGGCCTCAACACCAACGATCTGAAGCTCATCAGCGCCCTCATCGTGGCCGTCTTCCTGGCCATCCCCTACTGGAAGAGCAAGCTCACCCATGTGAAGGCGGCGCCCGCCGCCGGGAAGGGAGGCAGCACCCATGCTTGATCTGAAAAACGTCTCCAAGACCTTCCACCCGGGTACCGTCAACGCCCGGACGGCTCTGGACGACCTCTCCCTCCATCTCAACGAGGGGGACTTCGTCACCGTTATCGGCGGCAACGGCGCGGGCAAATCCACCCTGCTCAACGCCATTGCCGGGACTTTTGCCGTGGACAGCGGCAGCATTGCCATCGGCGGGCAGGATGTTACCCGCCTGCCGGAATTCAAGCGGGCGGCCCTCATCGGCCGGGTCTTCCAGGATCCTATGCAGGGAACCGCCGCCACCATGCAGATCGAGGAGAACCTGGCTCTCGCCGCCCGCCGGGGCCAGCCCCGGGGCCTCAGGTGGGGCATCACCAAGGCGGAGCGGGAGAAGTACCGGGCGCTGCTGCAGCCTCTGGACCTTGGCCTGGAGGACCGGCTCACCGCCAAGGTGGGCCTGCTCTCCGGCGGCCAGCGCCAGGCGCTGACCCTTTTGATGGCCGCCCTGAAGCAGCCCAAGCTCCTGCTGCTGGACGAGCACACTGCGGCTCTCGACCCCAAGACCGCCGCCAAGGTGCTCTCCCTCTCCGACCAGATCGTGGCAGAGAACCACCTTACCACCCTGATGATCACCCATAATATGAAGGACGCCATCCGCCACGGCAACCGCCTGCTGATGATGAGCGCCGGCAGGATCGTCCTGGACATCTCCGGCGAGGAGAAGAAGAAGCTCACCGTAGAGGACCTCCTCCACCGCTTCTCCCTGGCCTCCGACGGGGAGATGCTCTCCGACCGGGCCATCCTCAGCTAAGCCATCCCCGCGCCGGGGGACGGGACCTTTCCGCCCCGTTCCCCGGCCTTCCTCCTCCGTGGACGGACAGGGGGAGGCAGGACGGTACCCGCAGCGGAGGACTTGCAAAAAAATCGCGATTTTGTGGAATTACCGCTTGACAATCCAGGGAGCAAGTGGTATCATGCAAAGCAATTTCAAAGGGAAACCGCTGAACAAGAGGAGTAAGCGAGACGGCAACCTTTCAGAGAGTCGTGGCTGGTGGGATCACGGCAGAGTACGTTTCGGTGAATGGACTTGCGAGGGCAGAGCGAACCGGGAACACCTCCCGCAGTAGCGAAGACGGGGACCGCACCCGTTATCAGGGCGGCACGCATGGATGGTGCGTGAGAGAGAGCGGGCGCTATGCGTCAACTTGGGTGGTACCGCAGGATGGAAGTCTTGTCCCATGGATATGGGATGAGGCTTTATTTTTTTAACATTCGTTGTGAAGGAGGGCATTCGCCATGTTCCACATCTCCCGTCGATGGCGTCCCTGCCCGGATGGGCGGCAGGTCGCCGTATGACCCCTCCGGCAGGGCCGGAAACCAACAAAATCAATTTTGAATGATAGAGGAGAACCAATTATGAAGACTTTGAAGAAGTTGCTCTGCGCCGCTATGGCGCTGTCCCTGACCCTGGCCCTGGCCGCCTGCGGCAGTCAGAACAACGGCTCCGCCTCCGGCAGCGGCGAGGGCACGGTTTACCGCATCGGCATCTCCCAGTACGGCGAGCACCCTTCCCTGGATAACTGCCGCATGGGCTTCCTCCAGGGGCTGGAGGAGGCTGGCCTCCAGGAGGGCGTGGACTTCACCGTGGATTACCAGAACGCCAACTTTGATGACGCCACTGCCACCCAGATCGCCGGCAGCTTCTCCGCCAGCGGCGTTGACATGATGGTGGCCATCGCCACTCCCTCCGCCGTGGCCTGCTACGCCGCCGCGGAGGAGAAGGATATCCCCGTGATCTTCACTGCCATCACCGATCCCGTGGGCGCCAAGCTGGATTCCGGCAACATCACCGGCACCTCCGATGTTCTGCCCGTGACCGCCCAGCTGGAGCTGATCCGGGCCCTGCAGCCGGAGGCCAAGACCATCGGCATCGTCTATTCCACCAGCGAGGCCAACTCCATCTACTCCCTGGGCGTCTATGAGGAGCTGGCTGAGAGCTTTGGCTTTACCATCGAGAGCGTGGGCGTCACCGCACAGAGCGAGGTCACCCAGGCCATCGATACCCTCATCGGCCGGGGCGTGGATTGCTTCTCCAACCTGACGGACAACACCGTGGTGGGCGTCCTGGGCGCCATCCTGGAGAAGACCGACGAAGCCGGCATCCCCGTATACGGCTCTGAGATCGAGCAGATAAAGAATGGCTGCGTGGCCGGCGCCGGCATCGACTATGTGAAGCTGGGCATCCAGACCGGCAAGATGGCCGCCAAGGTCCTCACCGGGGAGGCCACCTGCGCCGACCTGCCCTATGAGATCATCGAGGACTACGACCTCTACCTCAACACCGAGTCTCTGGACGCCATGGGCATCGCCGTTCCCGACAGCGTGTCCAGTGCTGCCACGAAAGTAAACTAATACTCTTTCTTGATAAAAATCTTTGATTTTTATCAAGAAGACGCCGCTGTCAGCGTCGCCCTTTTGCGGCAGTCTGCCGCAAAAGCCGTCTCATA
>CAMBID010000178.1 GCA_945867445.1 uncultured Clostridia bacterium
GAACCACTGCTGGCGGGTGTCGATGAGCCCGTCCGTGAAGGGAAGGCGCCAGATGCCGCCGTGGGCGTGGCCGCAGAGGGTGAGATCCGCTCCGAAGCGGCAGTAGCCGCCGTCAAAGCAGCTGTTCCGGTGGGCCAGCAGCAGCCAGAAGGGGTCGCCCCACTGGGCATAGACCTCCGCCGCCAGCTCCTCCGGGGTCTTCTGGTCGGCGTAGGCGTTGGGGTCGTCCACCCCGGCCAGGATCAGGGTGCCCTCCTCTCCGGAAGGACCCGCAAGGGTGACTTCCACCGCCTCGTTGCTCAGCACCGTGACGCCGGAGAAGCGCAGGGCCTGCTTCACGCTCTCGGCCACCGCCGTCCCCATGGCCCACTCGTGGTTGCCGGTGACGAAGAAGGTGGGGGCGATGGCGCTGAGCGCCGCGCCGACCCTCCCGGCGTAAGCCGCGGGCTCCGCCGTGTCCCCGTCCACGAGGTCGCCCGTGACCAGGATCAGGTCCGGTTCTGCCTTCCGGACCGCCGCCAGGAGCCGCTGGTTGTCCCGTCCGAACTCCGCCCCGTGGAGGTCCGAGAGCTGCACCAGGCGCAGGCCCGAAAGCCCCTCCAGCAGCGCCGCAGAGGGATAAGAAAACTCCTCCACCTGGATGCTCCGGTTTTCCCAGACGCCGAAAAGGAGCAGCGCCGCCAGAAGGAGAGGCCAGAGCCGCGTTTTCTGTTTTCTCCCGCGCTTCGCCATGCGTCCTTCCCTTCCAAAACTGATTTTATACTAGTTCTTGATAAAAAGCTTTCAAAGCTTTTGATAGCGCCGCAGGCGCGTCAAGAACTTATGAGACGGCTTTTGCGGCAGACTGCCGCAAAAGGGCGACGCTGACAGCGGCGCCTTCTTGATAAAAATCAAAGATTTTTATCAAGAAAGAGTATTAAATGGGATCCTTTCCTTTGAAATCCCGTGCGCTCCGCGCCGTCTTATAAAAACCGGATGTGTTTCGCGCCATCAAAAGCGTTGAAAGCTTTTGCATCAGGTTTTAGTACAAGACTGCCCGGGGCAGAAAGTTCCATACCGCCCGTGGCACACCTCCGGGCACAATCACTCATTGTAACGATATAGTTTACCACAACCCCTTCCCTATTGCGAGAGCCCGGGGCAAATTTTTCGAAAAAACTCTGCGCAAAGCGCCCCGGCGGATTGAAATACACCCCAGTTGTTAGACAGTATGATATAAGCTTAAGGGCTTGCCGCCCTCTCTTCACAGGCAGCAAGCCCTTTCGGCCGCTTGAACAATTTTTTCAAAAGACTGTCTGACTTTTTCAGGACTTCACAGTCTGAAGGGACGCTTCCTCTCCTGCGCTCCGCGTTCACTCCGCGCTCTTCAGGGACTCCACCATGTCGATCTTCCGCATCTTCCGGTAGCCGAAGCCGTTGACCAGGAGGGAGAAGCCCGCCGTCAGCAGGGCCGCCCAGAGGTAGGCCATGGGGTCCGTTTCCCGTCCGAACATCATGAGGTCGATCTCCACGCTGCGCACGAGCCACATGTGGAGCCAGCGGCCCAGGAGGATGCCCGCGGCGATGCCCGCCGCTGTCAAAACGACGTTCTCCCGGTTCACATAGGCCGAGACCTCCCGATCATAGAAGCCCAGGACCTTGATGGTGGCCAGCTCCCGCTTGCGCTCCGTGATGTTGATGTTGGAGAGGTTGTAGAGCACCACCAGGGCCAGCGCCGCGGCGGAGAGGATGACGATGACCACTACGAAGTCGATGCGCTCCATGGAGTGGTGATAGGTATCCCGGGTGTCCAGCATCCGGGTGGCAGCCGCCACGCCGCCCAGGTCCATCAGGTCGGAGAAGACGGCGTCGCAGGTCTCGGACGAGTCGTCCGTCAGCCGCAGGAGGTAGGCATTGGGGGTATAGTCCTGGCCGTAAATCTTCTCGTAGCTCCCGGGGCTCATGTAGACGAAGTGGGCCAGGTAATGCTCATAGATGCCGCTGACGGTCAGCTCCCCCCGGGTATCCCCCGCCAGGGTGAAGCGGTCCCCCACTGTGACGCCCAGGAGCTCCGAGAGCTTCTCGTCGATGAGGACGGTGCCGTCCGCCGGGGCCTGCAGGGTCTCCCCGGTGCGGTAATCCCGGACCTCCACGAAGTCCCCGAAGGTCTCCGGGTCCGCCACCTCCAGGTAGGCCATGGTGCTGTACTTTTCGGTCTCCGCCGTCATGGAGGCCAGGTAGCAGGGCTCCGAGGCAAGGATCCGCTCATCGGAGGCAAGCTGGGCCGCCACTTCCTCCCGCTCCTCTGCCAGGCTGTTGGCGTGGAGGGTCAGCTGGGCCGTGTAGCGGTAGATATCCCCGTACTGCCGGTCCATGGTGCTGAGGAGGGAGGACCGGAGGCCAAAGCCCGCGATGATGAGGGCTGTGCACCCGGCGATGCCGGCCACGGTCATCCAGAAGCGCTTCTGGTAGCGGAAGAGATTCCGGGCCGTGACCTTATGGTTGAAGTCCAGCCGCCGCCAGAGGGGGCGGATGTACTCCAGGAACACCCGCTTGCCGGGGGCGGGGGCCCGGGGCCGCATGAGGCTGGCGGGCACCTCCCGCAGGGCCTTGACGCAGGCGGCCGCCGCGCTCGCTCCCGTACAGAGCACCGCCGCCGCCACGCAGAGGAGGGAGACGTCCGTATACTGGCGGAGCTGGATGTCCGGCACCGCATACATGATCTGGTAGGCGGTGAAGATCATCTTGGGGAAGAGCGTGTAGCCGATGGCAAGGCCCAGAAATGACCCAAGGAGGGAGGGCAGCGTGCCGTAGCCCAGGTACTTCCGGGAGATCTGCCAGCGGCGGTAGCCCAGGGCCTTCAGGCAGCCGATCTGGGTCCGCTGCTCCTCCACCATTCTCGTCATGGTGGTGAGGCACACCAGCGCCGCCACCAGGAAAAAG
>CAMBID010000179.1 GCA_945867445.1 uncultured Clostridia bacterium
CCTCCACGGAGCCGAACCTACAGAATATCCCCACCCGCACGGACCTGGGCAGCGAGATCCGGAGGATGTTCATCCCGGCGGAGGGCTGGTTATTGGTGGACGCGGACTACTCCCAGATCGAGCTGCGGCTCCTGGCCTGCATCGCCGGGGACAAGGCCATGCAGCAGGCCTTCCGGGAGGGCCGGGACATCCACACGGCCACCGCCGCCCAGGTCTTCCACGTGGCTCCGGAGGATGTCACCCATGAGATGCGCCGCCGGGCCAAGGCGGTGAACTTCGGCATCGTCTACGGCATCTCCGCCTACTCCCTGAGTCAGGATATCGGCGTCACGGTGGCGGAGGCCAAGGATTATATGGAGGCCTACTTCGCCTCCTTCCCCGGAGTGAAGGCCTATATGGAGGCCGTGGTGGCCAGAGCCCGGGAGGACGGCTATGTGGAGACCCTCTTCCACCGCCGCCGGGACCTGCCGGAGCTGGGAAGCTCCAACTTCAACCTCCGCTCCTTTGGGGAGCGGGTAGCGCTGAACATGCCCATCCAGGGCACGGCGGCGGACATCATGAAGCTGGCCATGGTGGCGGTCCACCGGCGGCTGCGGGCTGAGGGGCTGAAAGCCCGCCTGGTGCTGCAGGTCCACGACGAGCTCATCGTGGAGTGCCCGGAGGCGGAGGCGGAGACGGTGGCCGGCCTTCTGATGGAGGAGATGCAGGGCGTGGCCCACCTGGCCGTTCCCCTCACCGCCGAGGCCCACTGGGGCAGGAACTGGCTGGAGGCCAAAGGATAAGGAGGAAACCATGGAAGAAAACAGGATGCACGTCCGCATTGTGCCCATGACGGCGGAACATCTGGACGAGGTAGCGGAGCTGGAGCGGATCTGCTTTAGCGTCCCCTGGTCCCGGAACATGCTGGCCGAGGAGCTGGACAACGCCCTCTCCGCCATGCTGGTGGCTCTGGACGATCAGGGCCGTGTGGCGGGCTATGCCGGGCTCCAGGTCATCCTGGATGAGGGCTATATCACCAACGTCGCCGTCCGGCCGGACTGCCGCCGCCGGGGCGTGGCCGGGCAGATTTTGCAGGTCTTCCTGGACTTTGCCCAGGCTCGGAAGCTGGCCTTCCTGACCCTGGAGGTCCGGGCTTCCAACCAGCCCGCCATCCTGCTCTACGGCAGCCGGGGTTTCCGGGGCACGGGACGCCGGAAGAACTATTACGAGCATCCCAGGGAGGATGCCATCATCATGACGAAGGAGTTTACCCATGGAAATGAGACTGCTGCGCGCACATGAGATGGCGCTTTTCTATACCCGGGACCTGGATGACGCCTTCCCGGCGGCGGAGCTCAAGCCCCTCCGGGTAATGGAGGAGGCCCGTCAGACCGGGAAGTACCACCCCTGGGGTCTTTTCGACGGGGAGGACCTGGTGGGCGGCGCCTTCACCTGGGAGTATACCCCCGGCTGGGTGCTCTTTGACTACCTCTGCGTCGCCAGGCACCGCCGCAACGACGGCCTTGGGGCGCAGCTCATTGCGAAGCTCGTGGAGTGTGAGCGCGGAAAGGTCCTCTTCGGGGAGTCCGAGGTGCCGGACTGCGCCCCGGACCCGGAGATGGCCCGGCGGCGTCTCGCCTTCTACCTCCGCAACGGTGCCCGGGAGGCCGGGTACGATATGACCCTCTTCGGCGTCCCCTTCCGCACCCTCTACTGGGCGGAGGAGCCCCACAGCCGGGAGGAGATCATGGCTCACCACCGTGAGCTCTACCAGCTGCGGTTTCGACAGCCTCTCTACAGCCTCGCGGTGCAGATCCCCTGGACCTTGGCCGACGGTATTCCGCCTAAGCTGAATTGGAAGGAACTGGAGGGGAAATACGAATGAAGATCCTGGCCTTTGAATCCTCCTGCGACGAGACCGCCGCCGCCGTGGTGGAGGATGGACGGAAGATCCTGTCGGACGCCATCGCCTCCCAGGCGGAGATGCACGCCCTCTACGGCGGCGTGGTGCCGGAGATCGCCTCCCGCAGGCATGTGGAGGCCATCGCGGCTCTCACGGAGCGTGCCCTGGCGGAGGCAAACTGCACCAGGGAAGACATCGACGCCGTCGCCGTCACCTATGCCCCGGGACTCATCGGCGCGGTACTGGTGGGGCTGAGCTTCGCCAAGTCCCTGGCCTACGCCTGGGGCGTCCCGCTGATCCCGGTGCACCATGTCCGGGGCCACATTGCCGCCAACTATCTGGCCTTTCCGGATCTGGTGGAGCCTCCCTTCCTGGCCCTGGCCATCTCCGGCGGCAACACCCTTATTGCCGACGTCCGGGACTATACGGACATCCGCATCCTGGGCGCCACCCGGGACGACGCGGCGGGGGAATGCTTCGATAAGGCCGCCCGGGTCCTGGGCCTGCCCTACCCCGGCGGCAAGCCCATGGACGAGCTGGCCCGGCAGTCCCGGGGCGGCGTCTACGCCCTGCCCCATGCCAGGGTCACAGGAGCGGAGCTGGACATGAGCTTCTCCGGCCTCAAGACCGCCGTAGTGAACCTGGCCCACCACGCGCAGCAGGTGGGGGAGCCCCTGGACCGGGCGGCTCTGGCCCGGGACTTCACCGAAGCCGTCAGCGCGGAGCTGGTGCCCCGGGCCATCCGGGCCCTGGAGATCACCGGCTACCGCAAGCTGGCCGCCGCCGGCGGTGTGGCCGCCAATACCATCATCCGGGCCCATCTGCAGGTATCCTGCGACGCCCGGGGCTGCCGCCTCTTCCTGCCGCCCCTCTCCCTCTGCGGCGATAACGGTGCGATGATCGGAGCCCAGGGCTACTACGAGTTCCTGGCGGGCCATACCGCCGGCAAGGAGCTCAACGCCTGCGCGACCCGCTCCCTGGAGAGCCCGCCCCCCTGATACTACTCTCCCATGAAAATAGGATATTTTC
>CAMBID010000180.1 GCA_945867445.1 uncultured Clostridia bacterium
CCCAGCACCGCCACGAAGCTGCCCTTCTCAATGGAGAGGGTGACCCCGTCCAGGGCGTTTTTCGTCTGCTTGCCCTCCTCCGCCGGGTAGGCGAAGGTGACATCCTTCAGTTCGATCATGGTTGACATCGTTTTCTCCATTATTCCTTCTGCGGCTCAATATCCACGACGATCGCGTCCCGCAGTTCCTTGAAGTTTTCCCGGCAGTCCAAAAGGACGAAAAGCGGCTCCGTATACAGCAAGACCTTTCTGGCGCCCGTCTGAATGCCAAGGTCTACGATCGCCCGCTCCTCCACTTCCGTGGTGTGCTCCTGCACCTTGATGCACAGGACCGGCTTCAGGATCCGGATCTTAGGCGATACGCGCCGGATCAGTTCCCGGAACAGATGCTCCGCGTCGCCGCACTGTGCCACTTGTCCGTCCCGGAAGGGGGAAAACACCATCACATCCGGCGTATGCTCATACCTGCGGGCTTCCTCGCCAACCGCCAGATAGCGCTCCCTCCCCTTAAAGGAAAAGGCGCGCGTTTCCCCTGTGCTCCGATTCCTTCCGGTTCGTTCCACTATTTTGTATTTTACCGCGACCAGGGACATTTCCTGAACCTGCTGTCCGGTTTTCAGATCCAGAAACGTCAATCGGGACGGCCTGTACTGCAAACAATGCTCGTCCAGAATGTGCGCGGAAGCATTTCCCTCTTTCATTCCCTCTCCTTACTCGGCGCACCAGCGGCCGGTGGCGCCGCAGGGCAGGGCAAGGCCGGTCTCCGTCACCGGGAGGCCCAGCTCGTCCCAGCTGCATTTTCCGCCGAACTTCACGGCCACCAGCTCATGGAGAAGGTAGCCCAACACGCTGGGAGCAAGACCCGTGGTGTAGGAATTGATCAGGACGAAGAGGGGCTTGTCGGAGAGCACCCCGGCGCAGAGCTTCACGAAGGGATAGAGGTTCTCCTCCAGCTTCCAGACCTCGCCGGAGGGGCCGCGGCCGTAGCTGGGGGGGTCCATGATGATGGCGTCGTAGGTCTTGCCCCGGCGGATCTCCCGCTCCACGAACTTGGCGCAGTCGTCCACGATCCAGCGGATGGGGGCGTCGGCAAGGCCGGAGAGCCGGGCGTTGTCCTTGGCCCAGGCCACCATGCCCTTGGCGGCGTCCACATGGCAGACGGCGGCCCCGGCCCTGGCGCAGGCCACGGTGGCCCCGCCGGTGTAGGCGAAGAGGTTCAGCACCCGGATGGGCCGGCCGGCATTCCGGATCTTTTCCATGGCGAAGTCCCAGTTCACCGCCTGCTCCGGAAAGAGGCCCGTGTGCTTGAAGTTCATGGGCTTCACCTGGAAGGTGAGGTCCTTATAGTGCATCCGCCAGCTCTCGGGGAGGGCCTTCTTCTCCCAGTGGCCGCCGCCGGTCTGGGAGCGGAGGTAGCGGGCGTTGGCCCGCCGCCAGGCGGGGTTTCTATGGGGGGTCTCCCAGATGGCCTGGGGGTCGGGCCGCACCAGGTACTGACGGTCCCAGCGCTCCAGCTTCTCGCCGCCGCCGCAGTCCAGAAGCTCATAATCCTGCCATTGATCCGCGATCCACATAGTGAGCCTCCCTGAAAGGGTCATTTCCACAGAAATCCGCATAGTAACATCATATTATACCGCACCATGGCCGCCGCCGTCAATCGCTTCCCGGCTCGCCGGGGGATTTTTTCCGGGGGGAAAGGGAAAGAGAGCATCCCGTGGGATGCTCTCTTTCCGATCGGTTTCACGGACTTGATACTGATTCCAAACGAGATCCTTTCCTTTGCAATCCCGTGCGCTCCGCACGCGCGCGGCGTGCATCCTGCACGCCGCGCCGTCTCATAAAAACCGGACGCGCTTCGCGCCATCCAAAGCTTTACACGCTTTGGAGCCGGTTTTCGTATTATGCGCTGGCCCGGTCCAGGGAGGAGGCTGCAGCGGGGGGCTCCCTGCGCCGCTCCGTTTCGGGGGGCTCGGGGGCCTTTTCCTGCGGGGCGGTCTCCAGGCGCTCCCGGGCCACAGCCAGCATCAGCTTGATGCGGTTTTCCTGGTTGACCCGGGTGGCGCCGGGGTCGTAGTCGATGGGAGTGATGTTGGCCTCCGGGTAGCGGGCGCGGATCTGGTTGATCATGCCCTTGCCGCAGATGTGGTTGGGCAGGCAGCCGAAGGGCTGGGCGCAGACGATGTTGCTGTAGCCGGCGCGGACCAGCTCGATCATCTCCGCCGTCAGGAGCCAGCCCTCACCCATCTTGCAGCCCATGCCGATGATGCCGTCTGTCAGCTTTGTCAGCTCTTTGAAGGGCAGGGGGGCGTGGAAGCCGTGGCCGCGCAAAGCGCGGATCATAACGCTCTCAGACTTGGAAAGGTATCCCAGCGCCAGGCCGGAGACCCGCTTCTCGAGAACGCTGCCGCCGTAGAGCCGGGCGGTCTCGGAGATGTTGTAGGCACAGTACTGGGCGAAGCCCAAGATGCCGGGGAGGTTCACCTCGCAGTCCTGGGAGGCCAGGAACTTCTCGAGATCGTTGTTGCCCAGGGGGGAATACTTGACGTAAATTTCACCCACGACGCCCACCTTCACCTTGGGGACACGCTTGACCGGGATGGCGGCGAAGTCCGCGGCTATCCCGTCCATGTAGCGGCGGATCTCCCGGCCGTGGTAGCCCCTCCCCTCCCGGATCTCACCGCAGAGGCGGTTCAGCCACTTCTCCTGCAGGGCGTCCGCCGCGCCGCGCTCCACCTCGTAGGGGGCGGTCTGGGCCCGGAGGGTCACCAGGAGGTCGCCATAGTAGATGGCGGAGAGCAGCATGCGGAGCATGGGCAGGGTCAGCTGCAGGCTGGAATCCTTCTCCAGGCCCGAGAAGTTCAGGCTCAGCACGGGGATATTGCCGTAGCCCGCCTTT
>CAMBID010000181.1 GCA_945867445.1 uncultured Clostridia bacterium
GACGCGCCTGCGGCGCTATCAAAAGCTTTGAAAGCTTTTTATCAAGAACTGGTATGAGCCCCACCAAGGAAAGGAGTGCTGCCATGCAGGCGACTGTGAAGAAATACGGTTTCATCACCCTCTGCTGCGTTCCCTTTGCTGTGGCGTTCAACTGGTTTTACGTGCCCAACGGCCTCACCTGCGGCGGCTTCACCGGCATTGCTCAGGTCATCAACCACTTCCTTCCCATTGCGCCGGTGGGCACGGTGTCCTTCCTGCTGAACCTGCCCCTCTTCCTGCTGGGTCTCAAGCGCCACGGGCGGGGCTTTCTTCTCAGCTCCCTTTACGCCGTGGCGGTGAGCTCCCTCTTTGTGGACCTGCTGTCGGCGGTCTGGACCTTCCAGCCCATGGAGCCGCTGCTGGCCTGCATCTACGGCGGGGTCATCCTGGGGGCGGCACTGGGAGGCCTTCTCCGTTATGAGACCACCACCGGCGGCACGGAGCTGGCGGCACGGCTGCTGCTGCCCCGCTTCCCCCACCTGCCCATCGGCAAGATCTGCCTTGTGATGGATCTCGCCGTCATCACGGCCTATGCCCTGGCCTTCAGCAGCGTGCTGAACGCCCTGTACGGCGGCGTGGCCCTGTACCTCACCACGGTGGTGATGGACATGGTGATCTACGGGGGCCGGGCAGCCAAGGTGGCCTACATCATCAGCCAGGCCAGCGGCGCCATCTCCCAGGCGCTGCTGGAAAAGGACATGGGCGTCACCATTCTTCCGGCCCGGGGGGCCTTTACCCAGGCGGAGCGGCCGGTGCTTCTGGTGGCCATCCGACGGCGGGAGATCATGGCGGTGAAGGCCCTGGTGAAGGAGCTGGACCCCGGCGCCTTCCTTATCGTCTGCGACGCCCGGGAGGTCCTGGGCGAGGGCTTCAACGAGTACAGCCCCGACGGGCTGTAATACTCCTTCTTGATAAAAATCTTTGATTTTTATCAAGAAAGAGTATCAGAAAGCAATCCATGATTCATAAGGAGGACTTCCCATGGCAAGTCTTGCGAAGGCAAAAGAGAATCTGGAGGCACGGGGCTACCGCGTGCGGCTCTTTCCGGACAGGGTGAGCGCCGCGGAGTACCTGGACGGGGCCATTGACGGTACGTCCGTGGGCTTCGGCGGGTCTGTGACGCTGGAGCAGCTGGGGCTCTTCCCCGCTCTCGGGCGGCACAACACGGTCTTTTGGCACTGGAAGCAGAATCCGGCGGACGCCCGGGCCTCCGCCGCCAACGCCGCAGTGTACCTGAGCTCTGTCAACGCCCTGGCGGAGACCGGCGAGCTCATCAACATTGACGGGGCCGGGAACCGGGCGGCCTCCACCCTCTACGGGCACAGGAAGGTCTATCTCGTCATCGGCCGCAACAAGCTGGCGGAGGACTATGACAGCGCCCTCTGGCGGGCCCGGAACGTGGCCGCCCCAAAAAACGCCCAGCGTCTCAACTGCAAAACCCCCTGCGCCGTGAAGGGGGACCGCTGCTACGACTGCAAGAGCCCGGACCGCATCTGCTGCGGTCTTGTGGTCCTCTGGCGGCCCATGATGGGTCAGGACATAGAGATCATCCTGGTGGACGAGGATCTGGGCTACTGAGAAAGCTGCCGAAGGGAGGCCGTGGCCGTGAGGAAAAAAGGCTGGATTGGGGCGCTCTGCGCCCTGCTCTGCTGCGCGCAGCTTGCCGGCTGCGGCCTGTTGGAGCGGGAGTACCGGGTCACCAAGGAGCACAGCGACCGCTACTGGGAGAGCGAGAGCGCCGACATTCTGCGGGCGGAGAGCTATGACGACGTGGTCAGTGACCTGCTGATTCTCATCGGCCGCCATACGGAGAGCGCCACGCTGCGGCTCTATCAGTTCACGGATGACGCCGCGGCGGCGGAGACCCTGGAGCAGGCGGCGCTGGAGGTCCAGCAGGAGACCGCCATGGGAGCCTACGCCGTGGAGTACATCACCTCGGAGATCGAGCCCCAGCGGGCCTATCACGAGGCCACCATCCACCTGGGCTACCGCCGGACGGAGGAGCAGCTGCAGGCCATCGTCAGCGCCACCAGCACGGCGGCCCTGCCGGAGCTGCTGCAGATCGCCCTGGAGAGCGGACGGACGGAGCTGGTTGTCCGCATCGGCTACTGGGGGGAGAACTCCCGGGAGCTGGTGCGCAGGGCCGCCGCCGATGCCCGGGCGGAGCACGGGGTGGGGGACGACATCCCCTGGCTGCTCTGCTTCTATCCCAGTGCCGAGGCGCCGGGGATCATTGAGTTCCGCTTCGACGGCGGAGACGGCACGGAGGCGCCGAAGAACACCCTGCGCTTCCCGGAAGCCGGCGCGGCGGAGACGGACTGAGGTGCGCAATTTTTTCAGGAAATTTTTTCAGGAAATCATCCGTTTTTTCTTGACAGGGAGGCATTCTTCTGATAGAATACTCCTTGTTCCGCGGGCTTAGCTCATCTGGTAGAGCGCCACCTTGCCAAGGTGGAGGTAGCGAGTTCGAGCCTCGTAGCCCGCTCCATATTGAACAGGACGTCCGGTTTGGATGTCCTGTTTTTCGTTTGATGGAGGAAACTCGCTGCCTCCCCCGCCGCCTCGCCCCGCGCGGCAATTGCAACCGAGGTCGGCAGGGTTCCTGCGAAGGGCCCCTCCCGCAGGCCCTTCGTGGGATGCCGGAAGCAAGTTCGAGCCTCGCAGCCCGCTCCATAAAGCCGCTCAGCCGACAGTGGAAGCGCCACAAGGGGAACAAGTAAAATCGTTCATGAGCATAACACAAGGCCGTCAGTGCACTGACGGCCTTGTGTTTTTTCTTGTTTGATACTAGTTCTTGATAAAAAGCTTTCAAAGCTTTTGATAGCGCCGCAGGCGCG
>CAMBID010000182.1 GCA_945867445.1 uncultured Clostridia bacterium
GAAGGTCAGGCGGTCGCCACCCAGCTTCTCCCCCAGCCGGGCGATCTCCGCCATGGCCCGGGTCATGATGAGAGCCTTGGTGTTGTCCTGATAGCCCATGCCGTCGCTGATGCCGCAGCCCAGGGCGATGATGTTCTTCAGGGCGGCGGAGAGCTCCACGCCCACGATGTCCGGGCTGGTGTAGACCCGGAAGACGCCGTTCATAAAGGCGTCCTGTACGAGACACGCGGCCTGTTGGTCCGGGCAGGCGGCCACGCAGCCCGTGGGCAGGCGGCGCCCCACCTCCTCGGCGTGGGAAGGGCCGGATAGGAAAACGACTTTACAGCGATCCCCTGTCTCCTGCCGTAAAACCTCGCTCATCCGGAGGTTGCTGTCCCGCTCGATGCCCTTGGTGACAGAGACCAGGGTCTGCTCCGGATGGAGCCAGGGCGCAGCCTTCCGCGCCGTCTCCCGCAGGGCGAAGGAGGGGGTGGCGAAGACCACCATGTCCGCGTCCTTCACCTGGGCGATATCGCTGACGATGCTGAGCGCCTCCGGCAGGGGGACGCCGGCGAGGAGCGGGTTTTCCCGCGTTTTGCGCATGGCTTCCGCCTTTTCGGGGTTATGGGACCAGAGGGAGACCTCATGGCCGTTATCGCAGAGCAGCAACGCCAGGGCGGTGCCCCAGCCGCCGCTGCCAAGAACCATTGCCTTCATCGGATGACCTCCTTACTGGGTATTCTTATCCCGGTGGAAATGGAACCTCCGCTCCTTCCCCTGCACCAGCCGCTGGATGTTCTCCCGGTGCTTCCAGACCACGAGCCCTCCCGCGCAGAAGGCCAGGATCACCACCACGGGGTCCGGATAGCAGTACCAGGAGAGGAAGGGGAAGCTGACCCCGGCGAAGACCGAGCCCAGGGAGACATAGCGGGTCAAAAGGAAGAGCAGCAGGAAGCCGCCCCAGACCACCAGGGCGATGCGCCAATCGATCAGGATGGCCAGGGTGCCGCCAGAAAGGATGCCCTTGCCGCCCCTGAAGCGGAACATGCAGGGGAACATATGCCCCAGCAGGCAGAAAAGCCCCGCCCAGTACTTGGCATAGAGGAACATAGTGGCCTCCCGGGCCCAGAAGCCGCCGCCCCAGTACCGGAGCAGCAGCTGGCCCGCCCAGACCGCCGCCGCCATCTTCAGCACGTCGCAGAGAATGACCGCAAAGGTCAGCGCTCCGCCAAAGGTCCGGTAGAAATTGGTAAGTCCGGCATTGCCGCTGCCATGGCGTCGGACGTCGTCCCGCAGGATATACTTGGAGACGATGACGGCCCCGTTGAAGCAGCCCAGAAGGTAGGCGACCGCCGCCAGCAGCAGCGCCAAAAGCAGAAGTTCCGTCAAGAGTCGGGGCCCGGCGTCCGCAAGGGTCATTCCCAGCATGGGCTCACACCTCCTCCTTGTCCTTCTTCTGACGGATGGAGAGGATAATGGGCGTCCCCGTCAGGTTGAAGGCTGAACGCAGGCAGTTCTCCAGGTACCGCTGATAGGAGAAGTGGAAAAGTCTCGCGTCGTTGCAGAAGATGACGAAGTGGGGTGGGCGGATGCCCACCTGGGTCATATAGTAGATCTTCAGGCGACGGCCCTTGTCCGTGGGGGGCTGCACCCGGGTCTGGGCGTCGGAGAGGACGGTATTCAGCATGCCGGTGGTGATGCGCATGGACGCCTGGTTGCTGACGGCCACGATAAGATCAAAGAGCTTGTCCACCCGCTGGCCCGTCAGGGCAGAGATAAATAGGATGGGGGCATAACTCATATAGGCCAGCCCCTGGCGGACTTCCTCGGTCATCCGGTCCATGGTTTTGCCGTCCTTTTCCACCAGGTCCCATTTATTGACCACGATGATGCAGGCCTTGCCGGCCTCATGGGCCAGGCCCGCCACCTTGGTATCCTGCTCCGTGACGCCCTCTGTCGCGTCGATGAGGATGAGGCAGACGTCGGAGCGGTCGATGGCCATGGTGGCCCGGAGGACGCTGTAGCGCTCAATGTCCTCCTCCACCCGGGACTTCTTGCGCATGCCGGCGGTGTCGATGAAGACGAACTTGCCCTTGCTGTTTTCAAAGCGGGAGTCGATGGCGTCCCGGGTGGTGCCGGCGATATTGGAGACGATGACCCGCTCCTCCCCCAGGATCTTGTTGACCAGGGAGGACTTCCCGGCGTTGGGTTTGCCGATGACGGCGACCTTGATGGCGTCGTCTTCCTCCTCCTCTTCCTCCTCGGGGGGAAAGTATTTCAGGCAGGCGTCCAGCAGGTCGCCGGTGCCGTGGCCGTGAACGGCGGAAACGGCGATGGGATCCCCCAGGCCCAGATTGTAGAACTCATAGAAGTCCGGGTCCGGAATGCCGGTGGAGTCCATCTTGTTGACGGCCAGAACGATGGGCTTGCCGCTGCGCAGCAGCATAGCCGCCACCTCCTGATCCGCGGCGGTGAGTCCCGTGCGGATATCGCAGAGGAAGACGATGACGGTGGCGTTCTCAATGGCGATCTCCGCCTGCTGGCGCATGAAGTTCAGAATCTGGCTGTCGCTCCGGGGCTCGATGCCGCCGGTATCGATAAGGGTGAACTTCCGGCCGCACCAATCGCTCTCGCCGTAGATGCGGTCCCGGGTGACGCCGGGGGTATCCTCCACAATGGAGAGGCGCTTACCGGTGATCTTGTTAAAGAGCATGGACTTGCCCACGTTGGGGCGGCCCACGATGGCAATGATGGGTTTGGACATAGGGATCAGCCTCCTTTATGAGGGGTTTGCACGGGCAGATGCCGCAGAATTCTGAATTGATTTATTTTACCCGATTTTTCCCGGAAGGGCAAGAGGGAAGCGCATTCTCTTTCAC
>CAMBID010000183.1 GCA_945867445.1 uncultured Clostridia bacterium
TATGAGACGGCTTTTGCGGCAGACTGCCGCAAAAGGGCGACGCTGACAGCGGCTCCTTCTTGATAAAAATCAAAGATTTTTATCAAGAAGGAGTATCAGGAGGAGAACGGCTGGGTGACGCTGCCTGTGCCCCCTGCGTCCACCACGCTCTTGCCGACGGCTGGCAGATTTTCCGCTTCTTTGAAAACCTCCGGCGCGAGCTGGATGCGATAACAAACAAGAAAGAAATATAACGGATAAAGGAGAGTAAATACCATGTCCCATCCCTACTACGGCCTCAACGAGCTGCGGGAGATGTTCCTCCGCTACTTTGAGCAGAAGAACGGCCACCTGCGCCTGCCGAGCTTTTCCCTAATCCCCCAGAACGACAAGTCCCTGCTCCTCATCAACGCCGGCATGGCCCCCATGAAGCCCTGGTTCAAGGGGGAGGAGGAGCCTCCCCGCCGCCGGGTCTGCACCTGCCAGAAGTGCATCCGCACCGGCGACATCGACAACATCGGCCACACCGACCGCCACGGCACCTTCTTTGAGATGCTGGGCAACTTTTCCTTCGGCGATTACTTCAAGAAGGAAGCCATCACCTGGTCCTGGGAGTTTTTGACCGAGGTGGTGGGCCTGGAGAAGGACCGGCTCTACCCCTCCGTCTATCAGGACGATGACGAGGCCTTCAACATCTGGCACGAGAAGATCGGCATTCCCGAGGACCGCATCTTCCGCTTCGGCAAGGAGGATAACTTCTGGGAGCACGGCGCAGGTCCCTGCGGCCCCTGCTCCGAGATCTACTATGACCGGGGCCCCGAGCACGGCTGCGGTAAGCCCGGCTGCACCGTGGGCTGCGACTGCGACCGCTATATCGAGGTCTGGAACAACGTCTTCACCCAGTTCGACAACGACGGCCACAACAACTACACCGAGCTCAAGCAGAAGAACATCGACACCGGCATGGGCCTGGAGCGCCTGGCCTGCGTGGTGCAGAACGTGAACTCCCTCTTCGACGTGGATACCGTCATGCACATCACGAATAAAGTGAGCGAGCTCACCGGCGCCCACTACGGCGAGAGCCATGACCACGATGTGTCCCTGCGCATCATCACGGACCACATCCGGGCCGCCAGCTTCCTCATCTGCGACGGCGTTCTGCCCAGCAACGAGGGCCGGGGCTATGTTCTGCGCCGCCTGCTGCGCCGGGCCGCCCGCCACGGAAAGCTCCTGGGCGTGGACCGCCCCTTCCTCTATGAGATCGTGGAGACCGTGGTCCAGGTCAACGAGGGAGAGTACAAGGACATGCGGGAGAAGGCCGCCTATATCACCAAGGTGGTCCGCACCGAGGAGGAGAGCTTCGCCAAGACTATCGATGACGGCATGAAGATCTTCTCTGAGATGCTGGCCGAGCACAAGGCCAAGGGCGAGAGCACCTTCTCCGGCGCCGACGCCTTCAAGCTCTATGATACCTTCGGCTTCCCTATCGACCTCACCATCGAGATGGCCCGGGAGGCGGGCCTTTCCGTGGACGAGGAGGGCTTCCGAAAGCTGATGCAGGAGCAGAAGGAGCGGGCCCGGGAGGCCCGGAAGGCCCTGGGCGACCTGGGCTGGGCCGGCATCGAGTTCGGAAAGGAGATCCCCTCCACCGAGTTTGACGGCTACGATGCCAGAAATCTGAAGGATTACCCCTCCCACATCGTGGCGCTGGCTGCCGAGGGCGAGCTTCGGGACGAGATCGTTGCCGGGGTGGAGGGCATGATCGTCCTGGACAAGAGCCCCTTCTACGCTGAGATGGGCGGCCAGGTGGCGGACCACGGCGTTATCCGCACGGCCAATGGCGCGCAGTTCACCGTTACCGACGTCCAGAAGAACAAGGGCGGCAAGTTCATGCACAGCGGCACCGTCACCGCCGGCAGCTTCCGGGTGGGGGATGAGGTCCTCTCCACCGTGGACATGGAGCGGCGGAAGGCCGTCATGCGGGCCCACAGCGCCACGCACCTGCTGGACGCGGCCCTGAAGAAGGTTCTGGGCGACCATGTCCATCAGGCCGGTTCCCTGGTGGAGCCCGACCGCCTGCGTTTCGACTTCACCCACTTTGAGCCCATCACCCCCGACCAGCTCGCTGAGATCAGCAGCCTCGTCAACGGGGCCATCCTGGAGGGCCACCCCGTCGTCACCGAGGTCCTTCCCATTGAGGAGGCAAAAAAGAAGGGCGCCGTGGCCGCTTTCGGCGAGAAGTACGGAGATGTGGTGCGCGTGGTGGAGATGGGCGACGTCTCCCTAGAGTTCTGCGGCGGCACCCACCTGGACAATACCGCCAAGGCCGGCGCCTTCCGCATCAAGAGCGAGGGCAGCGTGGCCTCCGGCGTCCGCCGGATCGAGGCCACCGTGGGCCGCCTGACCCTGGAGACCATCAACGCCAACCAGCAGATGCTCCTGCGGGCCGCCCAGATCCTGAAGACCACCCCCGGCGAGCTGGACAGCCGCATCGAGCAGCAGCTCACGGAGATGAAGGACCTCCGCCAGCACCTGGAGCAGATGAAGGCTGAGGCCTCCCTGGGCGAGGCCCGGAGCTTCCTCATGAGCGCCAAGGACATGGGCGGATTCAAGGTCCTCACCGCCCACAAGGACGGCATGGACGCCGCGGCTCTTCGCCAGATGGGAGACTTCCTTCGGGATAAGGAGCCCTCCGTGGTGGCGGTCCTGGCCAGCGTCAACGGCGGGAAGATCACCTTCCAGGCCGTCTGCGGCCCCGAGGCCGTGAAGCGCGGCATCAAGGCCGGCGAGCTCGTCCGCCAGGTCTGCGGCGTCTGCGGCGGCAAGGGCGGCGGCAAGCCGGACAGCGCCATGGGCGGCGGCAGCGA
>CAMBID010000184.1 GCA_945867445.1 uncultured Clostridia bacterium
GGACGGTCACCATCACCATCTGGACGCAGGAGAGCTCCACCCCGTCCACCTCGGCTCCGAAATGATCGATGAGGAGGATCTGCACCGCATAGCAGAGGGCGCAGAGCAGCAGATAGACATCCCCGATGGCAATGGTTGTAAAGCCGCTTTCCTTCACACAGAGAAAGTAGAGCCCCGCCACGGCCACCGCCACGGCCACCCACACCGTCCAAGGCGCCTTTCGCTTGAGGAAGATGCCGAGGATGGGCACGATAATAATATAGAGGGCCGTCAGAAATCCCGCCTTCCCGGCGGTGACGGTCTCGATGCCCAGCTGCTGCAGATTTGCCCCCAGGCACATGGCCGCGCCCACGCACAAGCCCCCCAGCCAGAGATTTTTCCGGTAACCTGCCCGGACAGGAAGGGGGTTCTTCCGCCGCCGGAAAAGACAGAGGAGCCCAAGCATCCCTGCCGCGATGAGGGACCGGATGGCGTTGAAGGTGAAGGCCTGCAGGTAATCCGCCCCCAGGCTCTGGGCCACAAAGCCCGTGCCCCAGATCAGCGCTGCCAGCACGGCGCAGCTGTTCTGCTTGACGTGAGTCGCTTTCATTGCTCTTGCCTCCGCTTGGGAAAAATGATAGAATGGTATCCTCCCTCCTCAGGGAGCGGGAAATAGTAGTATAGCACGGAGGTGGTCGAATGGCAAGGCTTTCCCGGGATTTCTTTGCCCGCGACACCCTGACGGTGAGCCGGGAGCTCCTTGGCAAGTACCTCTGCCGCCGCCTGGACGGGGAGCTCCTGGCTCTCCGCCTCACGGAGACGGAGGCCTACATCGGCCGCTGCGACAAGGCCTGCCACGCCTACGGCGGCCGCCGCACCGCCCGGACGGAGCCCCTCTTCCTGCCGCCGGGCCATGCCTACATCTACTTCATCTATGGCATGTACCACTGCCTGAACCTAGTGACGGAGCCGGAAGGCGAGCCCGCCGCCGTGCTCCTCCGGGCGGGGGAACCGGTTTCGGGGACGGACGCCATCCGCCGCCTCCGCTTTGGGGACGCCCCCTGGAACGCCTACCGGCGGAAAAATTTCCTCAACGGACCCGGGAAACTCTGTGAAGGGCTTTCCCTTACCAGGGCGCAGAACGGCATGGATCTCATGGGAGATACTCTCTTCCTCTGCGACGATCCGGCGGACCTGGGGCTCCCGCCGCCGGAGAAAACCCGCGAGGCCATCCGCACCTCGCCCCGCATCGGCATCGACTACGCGGAGGAAGCCAGGGACTTCCCCTGGCGCTTTCAGCTCATCCGGGAGGATTGAATATGCTCTACCTTTTCGACATGGACGGCACCCTCATCGACTCCAACGGCATCTGGAAGGACGTGGACAGCGCCTTTCTGGCCCGCCGGGGCCTGCCCTACACCCAGGAGTACTACGAAGGCGTGGCCCACACCATCTTCCCCCTGGCGGCCAAATTCACTAAGGAATTCTGCCAGCTCCCCGAGAGCGAGGAGGCCATCATGGCGGAGTGGATGGACCTGGCCCAGGGGCTCTACGCCAATGTCCCTGTGAAGCCCGGCGTCCGGGACTACCTGCGCCAGTGCCGGGATCGGGGCATCCGGATGGCGGTGGTCACCTCCAGCGTGCCGGAACACTGCCGCACCGCCCTCTCCCACCTGCAGCTGCTTCCCTTCTTCGAACGCATCACCTTCGCCCAGGAGCTGGGAGTGGAGAAGAAGGATCCCGCCCTCTGGCTCCGGGCAGCGGAGCTTGCGGGCCTCGCGCCGGAAGAGTGTACCATATTTGATGACAGCATCGCCGCCTGCCGGGGCGCTCACGCTGCCGGGATGCGCACCGTTGGCATCTACGACCCCTACTTCGCTGGGGAGGAAACCGCCATGCGTGACTTCTGCGACCAATATATCCTGAGCTTTCAGGAGCTTCTGGAACCCCGGAACTGTCTGGACTGAGCGTGAAAATGCCGTGCCCAACTTGGGCACGGCATCTTTATTCTCTCCGGTAGAGGTGCATGGATGGATATTCTGCCTGCCAGTCCAGAACGTAGCGGTAGGGGGTGAGCGCCTGCAGGGCGGCCAGGGGCTCGTCCGTGGCCACCACCCGTCCATCCGTGAGGGTCAGGGCAAAGCGCTGAAGGTCCGGGGAGACATAGCAGTCCGGCTGCACCTCCGTCTCTACCCGAGTAATGCCGGCTCTGCCCCAGTGGATCTCCTGGTAACCTTCCGTCTCCTCCCGACCCCAGGAGACGCTGCCGTAGGTCCCCTCCTGGCAGGTCTTCTCCGCCGCCTCCACGGCGAAGGTACCCCAGAAGCTCCGCTCCCCCAGCCAATACAGGGATCCGTCGATGGTAACGGTGGTCTCCCCCACCTGCTCCCCATCCTGATAGATCCCGACGGTGACGGTCCGCGAGATTTCCCGCTGAAAGGCTCCGCTGCGGTCCAGGATGCCGAAAAGAACGAAGCCCACCAGCACCAGCGCGACCAGTGCCCCGAAAATGCGGCCGATGTTCCGCCGGAGCTTCCCCCGCTGCTGCTGGTAAAGGGTTCGGATGACCTCCCGCAAAAGGATATCCTCCGGGACGGCGGAGACAGTCCCGGCGCTCTCCACTTCCGGCGGCTCCGCCTCACCCCGCAGTAGGCTCCGCACCGTGAGTCCCAGGGCATCCGCCAACGGTTCCAGCAGGGCAACATCCGGGAAGCCCGCGCCCCGCTCCCACTTGCTCACCGTCCGGTCCGAGATGTGCAGGGTCTCCGCCAGCTGCCGCTGGGTGAGGCCCATTGCCTTCCGGGCCTCCGCGATGAGAGCCCCGGTCTTTCCGCTGTCCAT
>CAMBID010000185.1 GCA_945867445.1 uncultured Clostridia bacterium
ATGGGCGCTTCCACCAACTCCCACTTCGCGGACCAGTACCGCTTCCCCGGCCAGCTCTGCGCCACGGCGGATTATGGCCTCCTGCGGGACGCCGTGGCCGCCGCTGAGCGTCTGGGCGTCCGGGCAGACGTGGGTCAGGTCTTCACCGCCGACCAGTTCTACAATGACAACCCCGATGCCGCCGCCACGTACCGCAAGTTCGGCATCCTGGCGGTGGAGATGGAGACCGCCGGCATCTATTGGACGGCGCAGCGTCTGGGCAAGCGGGCGCTCTCCATCCTCACCATCTCCGACCATATCTTCACCGGAGAGGCCCTTTCCGCCCGGGAGCGGCAGGACTCCTTCCACGAGATGATGGAGATCGCCCTGGAGACTGCCTGGAAAGCCATCTGATACTCTTTCTTGATAAAAATCTTTGATTTTTATCAAGAAGGCGCCGCTGTCAGCGTCGCCCTTTTGCGGCAGTCTGCCGCAAAAGCCGTCTCATAAGTTCTTGACGCGCCTGCGGCGCTATCAAAAGCTTTGAAAGCTTTTGATCAAGAACTAGTATGACAAGGCATTCTCCTTGTCGGGCACGCAGCCGTCGGCAAGGCCAAGCCCTTGCCGGCGAGTCCCCCATCCCCCGAAGAAGAAACCGCCCGGAAGCAGCGCTTCCGGGCGGTTTTTCGAGGGCAGCGCGGCTTTTCGCGCCAACGGCGCGAAAGAATCCAAATCATTTTTTGCCGCGGCGTGTACGTGGCGAAAAATAATACTTCTCACGGAGCGAAGTGCGGCCTTTCTCAACAATACGCCCCAAAGGCAAAGCCTTCGGGGCGTATTGCTGAAGTCTTCAGTTCATCTGCTTGCGGCGGGAGAGGTTCATGGTGCCGTCCTGCATGTTGTTGAGCTCATCCAGGCTCTTGCCGGTGCCGATGGCCACGCAGCTGATGGCGTCGTCGGCGATGAAGGTCTGGATGCCGGTCCGGGCGGAGAGCAGCTTATCAAAGCCGGAGACCAGGGACCCGCCGCCGGTCATCATGATGCCGTTGGTGGAGATGTCCGCCACCAACTCCGGGGGCGTGCGCTCCAGCACGGAGTGGACAGCCTCCACAATGCGCTCCACGGGCTCCTCGAAGGCGTCCAGCATTTCCGCGGAGGAGACAGTGACCACCCGGGGCAGGCCGGTCAGGAGGCACCGGCCCTTCACGTCCATGGTGAGCTCCTCCTCCCGGGGGAAGACGCAGCCGATCTTGATCTTCATATCCTCGGCGGTACGCTCGCCCACAAGAAGGTTGTGCTTGCGGCGCATATACTTCACGATGGCCTCGTTGAGCTGGTCGCCGGCGATCTTGATGGAGGCGGACTCCACCACGCCGGAGAGGGAGATGACGGCGATATCCGCCGTGCCGCCGCCGATGTCCACCACCATGTGGCCGTCGGGCTTGGTGATATCGATGCCGGCGCCAATGGCGGCCGCCACGGGCTCCTCAATGAGGTAGGCCTTCCGGGCACCGGCCTGGATGCCGGC
Source organism: uncultured Clostridia bacterium (assembly GCA_945867445.1). Lineage (GTDB taxonomy): Bacteria > Bacillota > Clostridia > Oscillospirales > Oscillospiraceae > Oscillibacter. Next base: position 1,508 of record CAMBID010000185.1, read on the forward strand.
GTCGATGACAGCGCGTTCCTCGACCTCGGTGATCCCGGAGGGCACGCAGATCAGCACCCGGGGCTTGAAGAGCTGGAAGCCCGTGACCTTGCGGATGAACTCCCGCAGCATCTTCTCCGTCATGTCATAGTCGGAGATGACGCCCTCCCGCAAAGGACGAATGGCAACAATGTTGCCGGGAGTCCGGCCCAGCATGGCCTGGGCTTCGGCGCCCACCTTCAAAAGCTTTCCGGTATTCTTATCCATGGCAACGACGGAGGGTTCGTTGAGCACCACGCCTTTGCCCTTCACATAGACCAGGACGGATGCTGTCCCCAGGTCGATGCCGATGTCTTTTGTCCAGGACATAATTCCACCTCACAGAAAAATTCTCTTTGTATCGTTTGCGCGCCCAAGGGCGCGCCTGGCTGCTCACGGGTTATGATACTGCGTACGGAACAAAGCCGCACGCCTTGAACGCCAAGGCGTTCAAGGCCAAGTGGCTTCGCTCCCGCGCAAGGCTTTTGCTCCGTTTCACGCAAAACCCTGTACCTTCCATTGCTGCGGCGCGCCACGCCAATAGAAATCGGCAATGGCTGAATTCCGTAAAAACAGGGAAAAGAGCCTTTTCATGGAATGACCCGGCATACGCCGCGGAAAGAAACCGCTTTGCGGTTGATTCAGTAGATATTATTATAGCGGCAGGGGGCGGCATTTGCAAGCATATTCTTTGCGGCCCATCCCCTTTTCCGCGGGCAAGCCGGGAGCGGAAGGCGATGCCTTCCGCTCCCTCCGTCCCCGCGCTCAGCTGAGGGTGGTCAAAAGCCAGATAAGCCCCACTCCCGCGCTGCCCAGCAGCGTATAGATGGCGGGGGGCAGATTCCGCAGCACCCGGCCCCAGCGGCCGGAGGCCCCGGTGTAGCTTCTGGCTACCCGCCGGGCTTCCTCCACCAGCTCCCGGGAGGTGACGCCCTCCCCTGCCGCGTCGTTGCGGACGATAAAGATGGCCTGCTCAAAAAACCGTCGGTCCGGCGAGTCCACCACCACGACCCGCCGGGAGATCCCCTTGACCATGCACGCTTCCCCCATTCCTTTTTCGGCCCTGCCGTCATGGAAGCAGTTTCCCACGATAGGAAAGGTTTTATACCGGGGCGGGAGGGCAGAAATGGATGCGGATTTCAAAGGGGATCCTTTCCTTTGAAACCCTGCGCGCCGCGCGCTCGCGGAGTGCAGGCGTCTGATAGAAACCTGACGCGCTTCGCGCGATCAAAGGCTTTCATACCCTCGGTGTACAAAAGGCAATACGCCTGCCAGCGGCTAAAATCAGCGCTGG
>CAMBID010000186.1 GCA_945867445.1 uncultured Clostridia bacterium
CGCGGCCACCGCCGCGCGAATAAACCGCAAAGCGGTTTATTCAGTAGACATTATTATAAAGAAGGCGGCCCCATGGGCCGCCTTCTTTGATGAGGAATCCCTCCCGGCGCCGGCTGCGCCGCCGGCGGGAATGGAAACGCACTCCGCCGGGGTGCGGGCTTTGGCCGCGAGAAATATTCTCCGCCACGTGCAGGAGGGAAGCGACCTTTCCAAAGCGGCAGGAGAAGCCGCCCCGGGGACGGCGCGGCGAAAAACGCGGTTGCTTCGGGGCAGCGGCCCGATCGGCGGCTCCAAGCAGGGGCCGGCAGTCGGAATGCCGCAGCGCTGCGCGGAGCTTGCCCCGGGGACCCCCCATTACTCATCCCACGAATGGAGGAAACGCCATGGACACCCCCATCATCGCCTTTCTCTATGATTTCGACAAGACCCTCTGCACCACGGACATGCAGGACTACGCCTTCATCCCCTCCCTGGGGCTGAAGCCCTCGGAGTTCTGGCCCATCGCCAACGGCTTCGGCCGGGAGCACCGGATGGATGGCATCCTGGCCTACATGTACACCATGATCCGGGAGGCGGAGCAGCGGGGCCTCCCCGTGACCCGGCGGGACCTGGTGGAGAAGGGGAGGGACATCGTCCTCTTCCCCGGCGTCGCGGACTGGTTTTCCCGCATCAACGCTTTCGGCGAGAGCCTGGGGGTGCAGGTGGAGCACTATGTCATCTCCTCCGGCCTGCGGGAGATCATCGAGGGCTGCTCCATCGCCGGGGAGTTCAAGGAGATCTACGCCAGTGAGTTCTACTATGACCCGGAGGGCCGCCCCGTCTGGCCCAAGCTGGCCGTCAACTTCACCAACAAGACCCAGTTCGTCTACCGCATCAACAAGGGCGTGCTGGATATCTCCGACGACAAGACCCTGAACGACTCCATGCCGGATGACTCCAAGCGGGTGCCCTTCCACAACATGATTTACGTGGGGGACGGCCTCTCGGACGTTCCCTGCATGAAGATGATGCGCTCCTACGGCGGTCAGGCCATCGCCGTCTATCAGTCCGGCAACCGCCCCGGCGTGGAAAAGCTCCTGGAGGACGGCCGGGTGGACTTCATCTTCCCGGCGGACTACCGGGAGGGCACCGCCCTGGACGCCACCGCCAAGGACATCCTCCGCCGCATCGCCATCACCGAGCGCCTGGAGCGGGAGACCACCCGCCAGCACAGAAGCATCGGCAGCGACCTCCTCCCCGACCAGGTGGAGCTCTTCTGATCCCGCCGTTGTCCCCCTGTGGGGACGGGGCTCCGTCCCCGCCGGCCCCGATCCCTGCGGCGCTCCCATCGGAGCCATTGGAGCGGACCGCTGTGTCCGCCCGTTTCCTGCCATGCGATACTAGTTCTTGATAAAAAGCTTTCAAAGCTTTTGATAGCGCCGCAGGCGCGTCAAGAACTTATGAGACGGCTTTTGCGGCAGACTGCCGCAAAAGGGCGACGCTGACAGCGGCGCCTTCTTGATAAAAATCAAAGATTTTTATCAAGAAAGAGGATCAAAGCCGCTTCCCGGTGGGAGGCGGCTTCCCTTTGCGCGGAATTTCAACCAAAAGTAGAGAAATATTTCAACTAATTTTACTTCCGGTGTCTTCCCCGCCGGCGGGGGCTGTGGCACAATAGGGTCATCAAGAACAGGGAGGACGATTCCATGAAGCATGCATTTTCGGACCGGCTGCGGTTTTGCCGCAGGCAGCGGGGCCTGACCCAGGAACAGCTGGCGGAGGCCATGGGTGTCAGCGTGGCGGCGGTGAGCAAGTGGGAGCTGGGGCAGTCCACCCCGGAGCTGGAGACCCTTCTGGAGCTGGCGGACTTCTTTGACCTCTCCGTGGATGCCCTCCTGGGCTTCCGGCTGCGGGACGGCGGCTGTCAGGAGGCCGGACAGCGCATCGACCAGGCCCGCCGGGAAAAGCGCTATGACGAGGGCATCCGGGAGGCGGAGATGGCCCTGCAGAAGTACCCCAACCGCTTTGCGGTGGTCTATCCGGCAGCGAAGCTCTTCCACATGGCGGGGATGGAGCGCCGGGAGGAGCCCCTCCTTCGCCGGGCGCTGGAGCTTTTGAGCCACGCCTGCCGCCTGCTGGACCAGAACAGCGAGCCGGAGGTCAGCGAGACCAGCCTCCGCATCGACATGGCGGATGTGCTGCTCTGCCTGGGGGAGGAGGAGCGGGCCATCGCCATGCTCCGCTCCAACAACCCCTGCGGCGTCAACGACGAGGCCATCGGCTGCATTCTGGCCGGTATGAAGGGCCGCCGGGAGGAGGCCGCGCCCCTTCTCAGCACCGCCCTGCTGCGGCACGTCGCCGGGCTCTTCCAGGTGGTCACAAAGCTCTGCGGCATCTATGAGGAGCGGGGGAACCCGGGGGAGGCGGAAGCCCTGCTCCGCTGGCTCACCGCCGTCTTCCAGGGCGTGGAGGCGCCGGGGCAGGTCAGCTACCTGCGCAAGGAGATCGCCGTGCTGCTGGCAGCCCAGGCGCAGTTTGCCTGGAAGGATGGGCGGGAAGCCGACGCCCGGGCGCTCCTCACGAAAGCCCGGCGGGAGGCCGCCGTCTTCGACGCCGCCCCCAGCTACCGGGCGGACGCCGTCCGCTGGTACGAGGGCCCCGGGACCGCCATGGCCTACGACGACCTGGGCGCCACCGCGCTGGACGCCGTCCGCCGGGCCTTCACGGAACGGGGCCAGGATAAAAATGCAGAGGCGTTCCTCTCCGCCTGCTGGGAACGTATCTGATACTACTCTCCCATTAAAATATCTTATTTTAATGGGAACCGCCGCGCTTTG
>CAMBID010000187.1 GCA_945867445.1 uncultured Clostridia bacterium
ACAGGTCCTTTCTGCCTTTCCTAATGTGTAACACATCATTGACAAACCTACATTTTCCCGGCCGTCCCCCCGGCGTGAATTTTCCCGGCCGTCCCTCCCGGAGACCCTTCCGGCACACCCATGCGCTCCCGAAGCACACCCCCGTCTCTTTGAATATTCATTTCGGTATGCACTTTCTCCCCTCCATGGCCCAGGATTCCCCGTCATTCCGCACAAAGTAAGCGGCATTTTTTTGTGCATCCATTGGCATTCCCTTACGAACTATAAATATTTATGCAAATTTTAGTGAAATATCATTGACATTTCCACAAGGCAGTGCTATCCTTGCACTTGTCCTCCGGGAGTGTCCCTTCCGGATCGAAACAGGATATCCGCCGCCAACGCGGCAAATCTGGAATAAAAGGAAGTATTGGATATGAAGAAGTTCGTTACTCTGATCCTGGCTCTGGCCCTGACGCTGAGCCTGGCCGCCTGCGGCGGCAACAACGCCTCCCCCTCCGGCAGCGCCTCCTCCGCCGGCTCCGATGCCGCCTCCTCCGGCGAGGCTGGCTTCACCACCGCTGTGGACGGCGTCCTCTCCATGGCCACCGAGGCCACCTTCCCTCCCTATGAGTACTACGATGGTGACGCCATTGTGGGCATCGACGTGGAGATCGCCCAGGCCATCGCCGACAAGCTGGGCCTGGAGCTCCAGGTCACCGACATCGCCTTTGACTCCATCATCCCCGGCGTCCAGTCCGGCAAGTATGACCTGGGTCTTGCCGGCATGACCGTCACCGACGAGCGTCTGGAGCAGGTGAACTTCTCTGACAGCTACGCCACCGGCGTGCAGGTGGTCATTGTCAAGGAGGGCGGCAAGGTCACCAGCGTGGACGACCTCTTCGCCGACGGCGCCAGCAACGTGATCGGCACCCAGACCGGCACCACCGGCTTCCTGTATGCCACCTGGGACATCCAGGACGCGGGCTTGGGCGAGGTCAAGTCCTTCGCCAAGACCACGGACGCCGTGGAGGCCCTGAAGAACGGCCAGGTGGACTGCGTCATCCTGGATAACGAGCCCGCCAAGGCTCTGGTGGCCGCCAACGAGGGCGCCGGCCTCTCCATCCTGGACACCGAATACGCCGTGGAGGATTACGCCGCCGCCATCTCCAAGGACAACACCGCCCTACTGGAGGCCATCAACGGCGCGCTGAAGGAGCTCATCGCCGACGGCACCGTGCAGAGCATCCTGGACAAGTACATCGGCAAGTAAGCTGAACGAATCACTGCGCACGGGACGGGGCCTCGGCCCCGCCCCGCCGCGCCGTCTTATACTAGTTCTTGATCAAAAGCTTTCAAAGCTTTTGATAGCGCCGCAGGCGCGTCAAGAACTTATGAGACGGCTTTTGCGGCAGACTGCCGCAAAAGGGCGACGCTGACAGCGGCGCCTTCTTGATAAAAATCAAAGATTTTTATCAAGAAAGAGTATTATGACCGGGACGGAAATCGAAAGGAAAAGAGGTGTCCCTCCCCATGGCAGACTGGTTTCTGCAGGTGAAGAAGGACTTCATCACCTGCTTTATCGATAAGGACCGCTGGCACTACATTACCCAGGGCCTCGGCAACACCCTGAAGATCGCTCTCGTGGCCGTCCTTCTGGGCGTGGCCATCGGCACGGTGGTGGCCATCCTCCGCTCCACCTATGATAAGAACGCCGCCACCATGCGCCCCGGCCCCGCCCGCTTCCTGCTGGGTCTGGGCAACGCCGTCTGCCGGATCTACCTCACGGTGATCCGCGGCACCCCGGTGATGATCCAGATCCTCATCATGTTCTTCGTCATCTTCTCCAACGCCCGGGACGGCGTACCCGTGGCGATGCTGACCTTCGGCATCAACTCCGGCGCGTATGTGGCGGAGATCATCCGGGGCGGCATCATGGCGGTGGACACCGGGCAGATGGAGGCTGGCCGCTCCCTGGGCTTCAACTTCGTCCAGACCATGTGGTACATCGTGATCCCTCAGGCCCTGAAGAGCGTCCTCCCCGCCCTGGCCAACGAGTTCATCGTGCTGCTGAAGGAGACCTCCGTCGCCTGCTACGTGGCGGTCAACGACCTCACCAAGGGCGGCGAGATCATCCGCTCCATCACATATATCCAGGCCATGCCGCTTTTCATCGTGGCGGCGCTGTACCTCGCCATGGTGATGTTCTTCAGCTACCTCGTCACCCGGCTGGAAAGGAGGCTGCGCAGCAGTGAGCGCTGATACCCTCATTCAGGTGGAGAACCTGCGGAAGTACTACAAAGACGGCGAGATCAAGGCCCTGGACGGCGTCAACGCCGACATCCGGAAGGGAAAAGTCGTGGTGGTCATCGGGCCCTCCGGCTCCGGCAAGTCCACCTTCCTGCGCTGCCTGAACCTCCTGGAGGTCCCCACCAGCGGAACCATCCGCCTGGACGGGGCTGACATCACGGACCCCAAGAACGACATCAACCTCTACCGCCAGAAGATGGGCATGGTCTTCCAGCACTTCAACCTCTTTCCCCACATGACCATTCTGAAGAACATGACCCTGGCCCCTGTCAAGCTCCTCCACCGCTCCCAGGCGGAGGCGGAGAGGAAGGCCATGGAGCTTCTGACCCGGGTGGGCCTCGCCGACCGGGCAGGCTCCTACCCCAGCCAGCTCTCCGGCGGCCAGAAGCAGCGGGTCGCCATCGTCCGGGCCCTGATGATGGAGCCTGAGGTCATGCTCTTTGACGAGCCCACCTCCGCCCTGGACCCCGAGATGGTGGGCGAGGTGCTGGAGG
>CAMBID010000188.1 GCA_945867445.1 uncultured Clostridia bacterium
CTGGATGAGGCAGCGGCGGACGGGCACCACCCTATGGCTCCGGAGCTGGTAGAAGCCAATGCTGCCATCCGCTCCCACGGGGTACTGGCTCTTGTTCCGGTAGTGAAGGGGGGCCTTGGCCCCCAGGATGCCCTCGATGGGCACATCCGAGCCGCCCAGGCGGCGGAGGGCGTCCTCTACCCGCCGGCGCTTGGCCCAAAGCTCCTCCTGGTAGGACATATGCTGAAACTGGCAGCCGCCGCAGCGTCCGAACTGAGGGCACTCCGGCATTGTCCGCTCCGGTGAGGGCGTGCGGATCTTCACGGCCTCGCCTGCAGCGGCGGTCTTCATCACCTTGGTGATCCGGAGGTCGATCTCCTCCCCACGGATGGTGCCGGGCACGAAGACCACGGCCCCGTCCAGCCGGACGACGCCCTGCCCCTCACTGGTATAGCCCTCCACCGTGCCTGAGTAGATACCGCCCTGGCGCAGCCGTTCCATGGGATGCCTCCCCCTTTCCAAGGTTCCCGGTCAAACCGGAGCAGGGAGGCAGTGCCTCCCTGAAAATCAAATAGTAAACCGCCCTATGCCGCAGCGGGCGCGCCCATCAGAAGCAGACCCGTCGGCCAGGGACTTCCAGCCCCCGTCTCCCGCCCCGGGGAAGCTCCAGGAAGGGGCCAACGCCCCTTCCCGGTCTCCGCCGCGCAAATGGCGGAAAGGATCCAAATCATTTTCCCCGGCGGCGTTTCCGCCGGGGATAATTCCTCTCAGACCGCAAGTGTGGACCATGGCCGCCATAGGCGGCCATGGTCTATGCGCAGTCGGCCTGTCCGTCCATTTGCGGAGACTGGCTTTGCCGGTCTCCGCAAGGGACCCCTCGCCCAAATGTTCCTTGGTACATTTGGGCGAGTTCTCTTTAGCTTTCCCACTTCTCCAGCAGCGCCCGCAGCTGATCGGCAAAGCGCGCCAGGCTCTTGTTGTCCCGGCCCCGGGAGCGCTTGATGGCCTCCATGACCATCTGGCCCACGGCCACCAGCCGATCATAGGCGGAGCTGGCGCGGGTGCCGGTGGCGGCGGACTTGGCCTTCCGCTCGGGAAGATAGCCCTTCTCCAGCTGGGTGTCCGCGATGAGGTCATAGACCTCGGTATACTGGGGCGCATGGGCACGGAAGCCCAGGCTCTCGATGCTCTGGGCGAAGTAGGGAGCCACCTCCCGGTCGCCGTGGACCACGAAGACGTGCTGGGGCTTGGGGGCCTTCACGTTCTGGATCCAGGCCAGCAGGTGATCCCGGTCGGCGTGGGAGGAGAGGCCCTGGAAGTTCACGATCTCCGCCCGGACGGCGATCTCCTCGCCGAAGAGCTTCACGCTCTTGGCCCCGTCCAGCAGGGCACGGCCCAGGGTGCCCTCGCCCTGGTAGCCGACGAAGACAATGGTGCTGTCCGGCCGCCAGAGGTTGTGCTTCAGGTGGTGGCGGATGCGGCCCGCGTCGCACATGCCGGAGGCGGAGATGATGACCTTGGGGGTGGAATCCAGGTTCAGAGCCTTGGACTCCTCGCTGGTCTCCGTCATCCGGAGGTTGGTAAAGTTGAACATATGGGTGCCGTCCTTCACCAGCTCCAGAGCGTCCTCGTCGAGATAGCCGTGAAGGTCCCCGGTGAAGATAGTGGTGGCCTTCTTGGCCAGGGGCGAGTCAATGTAGACGGCGAAATCCGGGTTGGACTTCACGAGTCCCCGGTCCTTGATCTCCCGGATAAAGTAGAGGAGCTCCTGGGTGCGGCCCACGGCGAAGGAGGGGATGATGACGTTTCCGCCCCGGCTGAAGGTCTCGTCAATGATCTTCGCCAGGTCGTCGGTATAGCTCCAGACCTCGGTGTGGTTGCGGTCGCCGTAGGTGGACTCCATGATGACGTAGTCCGCCCCGGTGACGGGGCTGGGGTCCCGAATGATGGGCTGGTCCACGTTGCCGATATCGCCGGAGAAGACCAGGCGCTTGGTGACGCCGCCCTCGGTGGCGTCCACCAGGACAGAGGCGCTGCCGAGCAGGTGCCCCGCGTCGATGAATTCCACGGTGACGCCCTCGCAGAGCGCCACCCTCTGGCCGTACTCGCAGGTGGTCATGTACTCCCGGACCCGGGCGGCATCCTCGACGGTGTAGAGGGGCTCCACATGGGGCGCGCCGGAACGGGCTCCCTTGCGGTTTTTCCACTCGGCGTCGGACTCCTGGATGTGGGCGGAGTCCAGCAGCATGATGTCCATGAGGTTCGCTGTGAGACGGGTGGTGAGGATCTGGCCATGGAAACCCTGTTTGAGGAGCATGGGTACCCGGCCGGAGTGGTCGATGTGGGCGTGGGTGATGAGGACATAGTCGATGCTCCCCGCCGCGAAGGGGAACTCCTCATTGCTGACCTCGTCCCGGCCCTGCTGCAAACCGCAGTCCACCAGGATCTTCTTGCCGTTCACTTCCAGGCAGTGGCAGCTGCCGGTGACGCACTGGTCGGCGCCGAAAAAGCTCAGTTTCATGGTACTCCTCCTTGCATCCTTCTAAAGTCGCTGCCGGGGCCCCCTTTCGGGACACCCCGGGATGATCTCACTCGGTGGCGCATGGGATCAGGTCCAGCATACCATAGTTTCCCGTTCAGGGCAAGGGGCGGGCGCCGATTTTCCCGTCCGCACCCCGCCGGGCGGCCTCCGCCCTCTCTTGCCACAAGTTGTAATACTAATTCTTGATAAAAAGATTGAATCAGCAGCGCAGGGATATTGGTGCAA
>CAMBID010000189.1 GCA_945867445.1 uncultured Clostridia bacterium
CAGCGCTCCCGTGGAAGGTGCAAGGTTTTTGGACAATTTCGTCCAAAAACCTTGCACTTGAACAAAGCCTATGAACCTTGAAAGCCTTGGCTTTCAAGGTTTCCGGCTTTGCTCAGTACGCATTAAAATATGCTTTCAGCCGCTCCCAGAGCTCCACCGCCTTGAACTTCAGCACATAGCCGTCGCTCTCGGTGATGAGGGCCACCTGATCCTCCGTGAGCCCCGCCGCCATGGCAGTCTCCGCCAGGTCGGAGGTGGTCTCCGCGCAGAGCGGCGGGAAGACCACGCACCACCAGTTGTGCCCTTCCCCCTCCCCGATGACCACCCTTAGCGCCAAATACTCCCCGGCAGGCAGGGTGAAGTCCTCATACTCTTTCGTTGGGAAGACCGTGGGCCGGAGCTCCGCAGTCACCGCCTCGTCCGCCCCCTCGGCGGCGATGCGCTGCCGGGCGGCGTCCTCGATCTCCGGCAGGGCGGCGGAGAGCCTGGCCTCCGCCGTCTCCCGGTCGGGGCAGCCATTCAGGATCTCCTCCGCCTTTTGGAGAACGCTGTCCCGGACCTTCAGCTTCAGCGCCTGATCCGCCTCCGAGTCCGAGTTTGCCAGCACATGGAGCCGCAGCACCTGATCCGCCAGCTCCCGCTGGGTCCGGTCCGCCCAACAGCCCCAGGCAAGGCTCACCATGAGGCCGATGAGCAGGGCCACTTCCCATTTCGCCGCGCGTTTCATCCAAAAGATCCCGTCCTTCTCCGAAGGTTCCGATTCAGCCGGAACCGTGATTTCTCTCGGAATTCTGGACGGGATCTCCATTTTTTATGCAGTTTTTTGAACTTTTTCCGGGAAATTTCCGGGAGATTCCGTCAAATCACGACAGCTTCCCCACAGGTCTCGCCAAAAAGGTCTCCCGCCAGCGGCAGCCCAATCGCTCCGCCGCCGCCCGGGCATCGTCCTCCCCCCGGAAGAGTCCGAAGACCGTAGGCCCGGACCCGCTCATGGAGGCCCCCATGGCCCCTGCTTCCCGCAAAGCGTCCCGGATGGTGAAGACCTCGCCATATTCCGGCGGCAGCAGCTCCTCAAAAACGTTGCCGACTCTGGCAGCAACGCCTTCCAGGTCTCCCGCCTCCAGGGCAGCCCGCATCCCCGGGATGTCCGGGCGGTTTCGGATGTCCACACTGTCCGCCCGGGCGAAGAGGGTGGGCGTGGGGATGGGGAAGGGCGGCTTGCAGAGGACCAGAAAGCAGTCCGGCAGCGCCGGGAGATCCGTCAAGATCTCGCCTCTCCCCTCCGCCAGAGCCGTGCCGCCCCGGAGGCAGAAGGGCATGTCGCTGCCGGCTTCCGCCCCGATGGCTTCCAGGGTGTCATCCGTCATTTCCGGGGCGTAGGCGTCCCGCAGCAGCCGGAGGAGCGCCGCTACGTCCGCGCTGCCGCCGCCAAGGCCCGCGTAGGCCGGAGTGCGCTTGGTGAGACGCACGGCAAGGGGCGGCAGCCGCCGCCCCAAGTGGGCAAAGAAGGCCTCCGCCGCCTGCTGCTCCAGGGTTTTCTTCCCCTCCGGCAGGGCGAAGCCCTCCGCAAGAAGGGAGAACCCGCTCTCCCCCTCCCGGAGCTCCACCGTATCACAGAGGGACACCGTCTGCATTACGCTCCGCAGTTCATGGTAGCCGTCCGGGCGCCGGCCCAGGATATCCAGGGCCAGGTTCACCTTGGCGGGGGCCTCCCGCCGGGAAGCTTTCCTCATGATCTTGCTCCTCTCCCCCCGTCCCCGGGGAAGGAAACGGCGGCGCGGGGCCTCCCCCGCGCCGTCTTCCGTCAGATATCAGCGGATCTTCCGGGCCTCCACGTAGTAGCGCTTGTCCTGGGCGTGACCCATGGAGAAGGTCTTGCGGGGCAGCACGCCGTCGGCCATGACGGTCTTGAACAGCTGCTCCTTGCCCATGGCGGGCAGCAGGAAGCCCATGTTGCCGGGCTTGCTGCCCAGCTCCCGGGTGACCTCGTCGCCGTGGATGTAGTCCACCTCGCCGCCGTGGGCCTTCAGGTACTCGTCCAGGAAGCTCTGGAGGGTGCCCACGGCCAGCTGCATCCTGGGATCCGGGACGGTGATAAAGCCGTCGTGCCCCGCCCAGCAGACCTCGATGGTGTGGCCCTGGCCCTTTCCCTCATGGACGTTGGGATAGGCCTTGCGGAACTCGGCCATAAAGGTCTCGGGGTCCGCGCCGAAGACCACCCGGTGGATGGGCTCAAACTGCAGGGCGTCGTCGTGGTTGTTGACCACCTCCACCAGGGCGTAGCGGGCGGGAAGGTCCTTCCGCTGGCTCTCCGGCGTCACATTCTTGAGATTCTCATAACAGGCCTTGGCCGTGGCCAGGGAATGGTTGCCGTCGCCCACGGCGAAGAGCAGGGGCTCGGCGTCCCGGAGGCCGTACTTCTCCTCCATGGCCTCGGGAGTGCAGAGGGCGGCCAGGGCGTCCGCGACGCCATCGATCTGCTCGGCGGTGAGCCGCCAGCCGGCAAGGTGGCCGCCGCCCTGCTGCAGGTCAAAGTCGTAGAGCTTCTCCATTTCGCCGCTCTGGGCCGTCAGGGGCTCGATGACGCTGCCCTTGGGGTCGTCGATGAGCAGCATCACGTGGGGCAGCTCGATGGGGGCGTCCTGCCGGACCCGGACCCGGGGCGGGATGCGGGAGAGGACGGTGCCCTCCGTGGCCCGGATCAGGGCGCCGGAGCCGGGGGTGAAGTCATACTGGTCCA
>CAMBID010000190.1 GCA_945867445.1 uncultured Clostridia bacterium
CCAGGTCCATGATCTCCTGGGGATCGTTCTCGCACAGCATGGCGAAGCCGGTCTGGCGGCAGGCCATGACGTCGGAGTGATCGCCGAAGATGTTCAGGGCGTGGGTGGAGACGGTACGGGCGGACACGTGGAAGACGCAGGGGAGCTGCTCGGCCGCGATCTTGTACATGTTGGGGATCATCAGCAGCAGGCCCTGGGATGCGGTGTAGGTGGTGGTCAGGGCGCCGGCGGCCAGGGAGCCGTGGACGGTGCCGGAAGCGCCGGCCTCAGACTGCATCTCACAGACCTTGACCTGGCTGCCAAAAATGTTCTTGCGGCCGGCAGCGGACCACTGGTCCACCAGGTCTGCCATGGGGGAGGACGGTGTGATGGGGTAGATGCCCGCCACCTCGGTGAACGCGTAGCTGACATAGGCAGCCGCGTTGTTGCCGTCCATGGAATGGAATTCTCTTGCCATGATTTCATGCCTCCTGCTTCTTTTCTGCCGCGCCAGGCGGCGGCTTGGTTTTGCCTCTCTTTCCGCGGGGAAACCCGTTGGATCCGTGGGACGCGCATTCCCTGCTCCCGCCCCTCCGTCCCGCCGGAAGCCGGGGGCGGAATGCGGGAGCCTTCCTTCCGGGGAACGGCGTTTCCGCCACTGCCGAAGGGTCGCTCTGGCTGGGGAGCCGCCGCGGTTTCCGGCCGGAAGCAGCATCTGCCATCGCGTTTGCCGCCGGAAAGCGTGTTTGCTCTTGTCGCCCGATGGTATTGTATCACCCCTTTTCCCGGCTGTAAACGGTGAAATTGTGACTTTTTTCTCAATCTTTTCTTTTTTGTGCCGGGTCGTCAGAATAACACTGGAATTTTTCGGTTTTTTCCTCGCTTTTTTCGAAAAAGTGTAGTAAAATAGCACTGAAATCAGGGTAAATTTTCTACCGGTCTGGCAACCTTCCCCTTTTCATACATCTCAGGAAAAGTAATCGGTTTTCTCCCCGGCGGCAGGGCGGAAAAGTTCCCGTTCCCCCGCTTTCTCTCTCATTCCAACGTGGGATGACCCATCACGTCAGGAGGGATCTTCTATGGTCGTCACCGTTCGTTCCCTGGGGCTCTCCGGGCTGGAGGGCTACCCTGTCTTCGCGGAGTGCTTCCTCTCCGGCGGGCTTCCGGCCTTTGACATCGTGGGATTGCCGGACGCCGCCGTCCGGGAGGCCCGGGAGCGGGTCCGGGCCGCCGTGAAAAACTGCGGGGCCAAGTTCCCTGTCAGCCGCATCACGGTGAACCTGGCCCCGGCGGGCACCAAAAAGGCCGGCACGGTCTACGACCTGCCCATCCTTCTCGGCATCCTGGCGGCCAGCGGCGACCTGCCGCCCCTGCCGGAGGACGCCGCCTTTTTGGGGGAGCTGTCCCTCAGCGGGACGCTGCGCGGCGTCACCGGCGTGCTGCCCATGGCCCTGGCTGCCCGGGCGGCGGGCATCCGGACCCTCTACGTCCCGGCGGAGAACGCCGCCGAGGCAACGCTGGCGGAGGGTCTCACCGTCTACGGCCCCAAAGACGTGGGGGAGCTCCTGGCCCATCTCCGGGGGGAGGCCCCCCTCTCCCCCGCTCCGGCCTGGACGCCGGAGGCGGAGGACCTCGCAAGTCTTCCGGACTTCCGGGACGTCATGGGGCAGGAGAACGCCAAGCGGGCCCTGGAGATCGCCGCGGCGGGCGGGCACAACGTGCTGCTCATTGGCTCTCCCGGTGCGGGCAAGTCCATGCTGGCCCGGCGGCTGCCCTCCATATTGCCGGAGCTCAGCCGCCCGGAGGCGCTGGAGAGCAGCGCCATCTGGTCCATTGCCGGGCAGCTGGACGGGAGGCATCCCCTCCTCACCCGGCGGCCCTTCCGCTCCCCCCATCACAGCTCCTCCGTCTCCGCCCTCTCCGGCGGCGGGCCCCTGATGCGGCCGGGGGAGATCAGCCTGGCCCACAACGGGGTCCTTTTCCTCGATGAGCTGCCGGAGTTCCGCCGAGACGTGCTGGAGGCCATGCGCCAGCCCCTGGAGGAGGGCGCCGTTACCGTGGCCCGGGCGGCGGGGACGCTGCAGCTCCCGGCCCGGTTCCAGCTGATCTGCGCCATGAATCCCTGCCGCTGCGGCTGGCGGGGCCACCCCAGCGGAAAGTGCCGCTGCTCCGACCGGGAGGTGGAAAAGTACGTGGAGAAGATCTCCGGGCCCCTGCTGGACCGCATCGACCTCCACGTCAGCGTGCCCTCGGTGGAGTATGAGGCTATGCGGCGGAAGGAGACGCCGGAGTTCTCTGCCGGCATCAAAAAGCGGGTGGACGCCGCCCGGGCCATCCAGGCCCGGCGCTTCCAGGGGACCGGAGTGGTCTGCAACGCCGGGATGCGGCCGGACCAGATAGCGGAGTTCTGCTCTCTGGACGCCGCCGGGGAGAAGCTGATGGAGAGCGCCTTCCGGCGCATGGGCCTCACCGCCCGGAGTCACGACCGCATCCTCCGGGTGGCCCGCAGCATCGCGGACCTGGAGGGGGCCGGGCGCATCGAGGCGCCGCATTTGGCGGAGGCCATCCAGTTCCGGAACACGGATATTCTAAAGGGGTAATGGTTCTTCCCTGCGCCTGCCACCCGGGGCGGATGCGATCCCCCCGACTGGGATACCCCCCGGTTTCTCAACCGGGTTCCGGCGGTGCCTTCGAACTGCTCCTTCCCATTTTCCCCGGACTGTGCTATCATACTGTCTGCGGAAGAAACCGCTTTGCGG
>CAMBID010000191.1 GCA_945867445.1 uncultured Clostridia bacterium
GCGGCAAGTTCCTGCGGACAAGGCCCCCTATCCGGCGGCGCCGGGGCTGAAGGTGACCTTCTGTCCCGGGGAGGAACGCCGGATGGCTCCCATGGCGGGGGACGTCCACATGGATGCCTTTCTCCGCCTGCCCTTCGTGCTGGACGAGCCGCGGGAAGATTGAGAAAGAACGCACGTAAAGGAAACTAACTTTACAGGAGAAGCATACTATGAGCGAGTTATTTGAGAAATCGCTGCGGACGCTGGAGCTGCCGAGGGTGCTGGAAATGCTCAGCGCCCAGGCCGTCAGCGACGAGGCCAAGCGCCGCTGCCTGGCCCTCCGGCCGGAGACGGACGTGGAGGACGTGGAGCGGCTCCAGGACGAGACCGAGGCCGCCCGACGGATGATGGCCTTGCGGGGAAGCCCGGGTTTTTCCGGGGTGAAGCCCGTCCGGGAGATCCTGGACCGGGCGGACCGGGGCGGCTGTCTCAGCACCATTGAGCTTTTGACGGTGGCAGGGCTTCTGACCTCCGCCCGCCGCACCCGGGACTACTTCAACGACAAGGCCGGGGACAAGAGCGCCATCGACCACCTCTTCCACTCCCTCCACGGCAACCGCTTCCTGGAGGAGAAGATCAAAAGCGCCATCCTGGACGAGGATACCATCGCGGACACGGCGTCGCCGGAGCTGGCGGACATCCGCCGCCATATGCGCCAGGCCCAGGCCAAGAGCCGCCAGATCCTGCAGAAGATCATCTCCTCCCCCAGCTACAGCAAGATTTTGCAGGAGAGCCTTATCACCCAGCGGGACGGCCGCTTCGTGGTGCCGGTGAAGGCGGAGTGCAAGGCGGACATGCCCGGCCTCATCCACGACATCTCCTCCT
The DNA here is from genome assembly GCA_945867445.1 of uncultured Clostridia bacterium. GTDB lineage: Bacteria > Bacillota > Clostridia > Oscillospirales > Oscillospiraceae > Oscillibacter. The sequence goes on from CAMBID010000191.1 coordinate 865, forward strand.
CCGGCGCCACGGTCTTTGTGGAGCCCATGGGGGTGGTGCAGGCCAACAACGAGCTCATCGAGCTCCAGGGCAAGGAGAAGAAAGAGATCCAGCGCATCCTGGCCCAGCTCTCCGCCGACGCCGCCGCCCACAAGGACGACATCGGCTGGGATTATGACGCTCTGGTGCTGCTAGACTGCATCTTCGCCCGGGCGGAGCTCTCCTACCGGATGGAGGGTATCCGGCCCGAGATTCGCCGGGACGGCAGTGTGAACCTGCGCCGGGCGCGGCATCCCCTGCTGGATCCGGCCAAGGCCGTCCCCATTGACATCCAGCTGGGGGAGACCTTCGACACCCTGGTCATCACCGGTCCCAATACCGGCGGCAAGACGGTTTCCCTGAAGACCCTGGGCCTCCTCTGCCTCATGGCCCAGTGCGGATTGCAGATCCCCGCCGGGGACCGCAGCGCCGTGGCCGTCTACGGCAGCGTCCTGGCGGACATCGGCGACGAGCAGAGCATTGAACAGAATTTGTCTACTTTTTCGGCACATATGACCAATATCGTGTCCATTTTGGTGGAGGCCGACGGACATAGCCTGGTACTCTTCGATGAGCTGGGGGCGGGCACCGATCCGGTGGAGGGCGCGGCGCTGGCCATCGCCATCATTGAGCGGGTGCGCCAGGCCGGGGCCCGCGTGGCCGCGACCACCCACTACGCCGAGCTCAAGACCTTTGCCATGACCACGGCGGGGGTGGAGAACGCCTCCTGCGAGTTCGATGTGGAGACTCTGCGGCCCACCTACCGCCTGCTCATCGGCATCCCGGGGAAGTCCAACGCCTTCGCCATCTCCCAGCGCCTGGGCCTCAGCGAGGACGTCATCGCCGACGCCAAGCGCCAGATGAACGGCGAGAGCGTCCGCTTTGAGGATGTCATCACCCAGCTGGAGACCAAGCGCCAGGCCCTGGAAAAGAAGGAGCAGGAGCTGGACCGCCTGGCCGTCCGCCGGGAGGAGGACGCCAGACGTGCCCGGGAGTTCCGGGAGCAGATGGAAAAGGCCAAGGAGAACGCCCGCAGCCGGGGCGAGGCCGAGGCCCGCCGCATCCTGAAGGACGCCCGCCAGCAGACGGACGCCATCTTCGCCGAGCTGGAGGAGATGCGCCGCCGCCAGGCAGCGGCCCTGACCGCCATCGATGACAACGAGGAGAAGGCCGACCTCCGCCGCCGTCTCAACGAGGCCGAGGCCGCCGTGGGCGTCCGGCAGGAGAGCCGGGAGCCCATCCCCGCCCCCAGCCGCCCCATCCAGGCAGGGGACCAGGTGGAGATCCCCGGCGTGCGCCAGTGGGCGGAGGTCGCCGCCGTCAATAAGGACGGCAGCCTCAGCCTGAAGGCGGGCATTCTGAAGATGACCGTGAAGCCCAATGAGGTCCGTCTCATTGAGGAGGCGGAGAAGCAGGGCCAGAAGAAGAAAGCCCCACCCGCCCGCAGTGGCGGCGGCACCGTCTTTCGCAGCGCCGCGTCCTCAGAGCTGGACATCCGGGGCATGGAGAGCATCGAGGCGGACAGCGCGGTGCAGACCTTCCTCTCTGCTGCCGCCATGGGCCACCTGGACACCGTCACCATCATTCACGGAAAGGGCACCGGGGCCCTCCGCAAGGCCGTCCACGAGACGCTGCGGCGGAGCAAGCTGGTGAAAAGCTTCCGCCTGGGCGTCTACGGCGAGGGCGAGAGCGGCGTCACCGTGGTGACCTTAAAGTAAGAGAGCGGCGCCCCTGGGAGACCGGGGGCGCTGGCGAAAGCGCAAGAAGGGAGGCGGGAGCATGGATATCTCATACTACTCTCCCATTAAAATAAGATATTTTATACTAATTCTTGATAAAAAGATTGAATCAGCAGC
>CAMBID010000192.1 GCA_945867445.1 uncultured Clostridia bacterium
CTGCGGCGCTATAAAAAGCTTTGAAAGCTTTTTATCAAGAACTAGTATGAGAAGGAAAGAGGGGACTTCATCCCTCCTTTCGATTCCCCCGCCAGTGACATCGGTCCCTGGTGATGCCGCCCCGGGCGGCTGGGCCAAAGTATTTTCGCCGCGTACAGAAGGTGAATTGCCCCGCAGGGGCAAGGGAAACCACCCCGGGGTGCGCCGCGGCGAAAAAGATCTTGTTTCCTTCGCCGCCAGCGGCGAAGGAAGGGGGAACGGGACTTCCCCTTGGAACCCCTTCCCCCGCACACCCATGATTCTCAATTTTCAATCCGACAGAGGTGCTGATATGAAACTTTCCCGAAAATGGCTCAACGAGTTCGTGGACGTAGCCCAGGTGGGCGACCGGGATTTCGCCGAGTCCATGACCCTCTCCGGCTCCAAGGTGGAGATCACGGAAGTCCTGAATGAATCCCTGAAAAACGTGGTGGTGGGCCGCATCCTCTCCATGGAGCGCCATCCGGACAGCGACCATATGTGGGTCTGCCAGCTGGACGTGGGCGAGGATGCGCCCCTCCAGATCGTCACCGGCGCGTGGAACATCCACCCCGGCGATCTCGTGCCCGTGGCGAAGCACAGGTCTCTGCTCCCCGGCGGCGTCAGGATCGAAAAGGGCAAGCTCCGGGGCGTGCTGTCCAACGGTATGCTGTGCTCTCTCAGGGAGCTGGGCCTCACCGCCGAGCATGACTACCCCTACGCCGTTATTACCGCCGCCGCCCTGCTGAACGACTATCACCCCCTGGAGAAGGACAAGCCCTCCCTTCCCGCGGATATCCGGCCCGGCGACAAGGTCTTCGGCCCCGTGGTCTGTGCCAGGGTGGAAGCCTGCGAGGGCACGGCCTACGGCTGCTATGCCGTGAAGCTTGGCACCGGCAGCGGCGAAGCGGAGCTGGAGACCGCCTGCTCCAATCTCCACGCCGGGGATCTCGTGGCCTACAACCCCAAGAGCGCTTCCATCTGCACCCTGGCCGATCTCCACGCCCAGCAAGCCGAATTCCCCCACTGCATCCCGGACGGCATCTTCCTCCTGAATGAGGAGGGCATCGCGCCCGGCGACGACATCGCCGCGGTCCTCGGCCTGGACGACCACGTGGTGGAGTTTGAGATCACCCCCAACCGCCCGGACTGCCTGAGCGTCATCGGCCTTGCCCGGGAGGCCAGCGCCACCTTCGGCAAGCCCTTAAATCTCCACACCCCGGAAATCAAAGGCTGCGGCGGCTCCATCGCGGAGTCCGTGGATATCGACATTGAGGATGCCGACCTCTGCCCCCGCTACACCGCCCGCCTGGTGAAAAACGTGAAGATCCGGCCCTCTCCCGCGTGGATGCGCCAGCGGCTCCGGAACTCCGGTGTCCGTCCCATCAACAACATTGTGGACATCACCAACTACGTGATGCTGGAGTACGGCCAGCCCATGCACGCCTTCGACTTCTCCTGCGTGGAGGGCGGCCACATCATCGTCCGCACCGCCCGGGAAGGCGAGACCATCACCACCCTGGACGGAAACGAGCGCAGGCTCACCCCCTCCATGCTCTGCATCTGCGATGAGAGCAAGCCCGTGTGCGTCGCCGGCGTCATGGGCGGCGCCAACAGCGAAATTGTCGGCGACACCGCCATGGTGCTCTTTGAGTCCGCCAACTTCAACGGCGCCTCCGTCCGCCGCACCGCCGCCGCCCTGAATATGCGGACCGACGCCTCCGCCCGCTACGAGAAGGGCCTTGACCCCATGAACACCATGAAGGCCGTCCAGCGGGCCTGCGAGCTGGTGGAGCTGCTGGGCGCGGGCGAGGTGGTGGACGGCGTCATGGACGTCATCGCCAGGGATTCCGCCCCCGTCACCGTGAAGCTGGAGCCCGAGAAGGTCAACGGCCTCCTGGGCACCGACGTCTCTGAGGACGAGATGCGCCGCATCCTCCTCTCCCTGGGCTTCGGCCTGGAGGGGGACACCATCCTGGTCCCCTCCTGGCGCTCCGACGTGGAGCACTACTCCGACATCGCGGAGGAGGTCGCCCGCTTCCACGGCTATAACGTCATCCCCGATACCCTGGCCACCGGCCTCACCCAGCGCCGGGGCTTCACCCCCACCCAGAAGGCGGAGAACCGCGTGGGCGATCTCTGCCGCTCCGCCGGGTACAACGAGATCATTACCTACTCCTTCATCTCTCCCAGCTACTACGATAAGATCGACCTGCCCAAGGACTCCCCCCTGCGCCGCTCCCTGAAGATCCTCAACCCCCTGGGCGAGGATACGTCCATCATGCGCACCACCATTCTCCCCTCCCTGCTGGAGATCCTGGCCCGGAACTACAGCTTCCGCAACCCCTCCGCGCGGCTCTACGAGCTGGGCCGCACCTATTTCCAGCGCCCCGACGGCCTGGCCGACGAACCCAAGGTCCTGTCCCTGGGCGCCTACGGCGAGGGCTGCGACTTCTTCACCCTGAAGGGCGCGGTGGAGACCGTACTGGACGGTCTGCGCATTCCCGCCGCCCGGTATGTCGCCGACCGGGAGAATCCCTCCTACCATCCCGGCCGCTGCGCCAAGGTCTATGTGGGGGACCAGTGCCTGGGCACCCTGGGCCAGATCCATCCCCACGTGGCCGCCAACTACGGTGTGGACTGCGAGCTCTACGCCGCCGAGCTGGACTTTTCCTCCATGCTCCGCGTGATGGGCCCCGAGCCCGTCTACCAGCCCCT
>CAMBID010000193.1 GCA_945867445.1 uncultured Clostridia bacterium
GTAGGAAATCCCCTCCTGCTTCAGGGCCACACCGGGGGAGGAAGAGGAGGTCATGGCCCGCATGCCGGAGGCGGCGGCGCCGTATACCATGTTGATGGCGGCCAGCTCACTCTCCGCCTGGACGAAGACCTTGCCGTGCTCGGGCATATGCAGGGACATATACTCCGGGACCTCGCTCTGAGGCGTGATGGGATAGCCGAAATAGCAGTCGCAGCCGCCGCGGATGGCGGCCTCGGCAATGGCTTCATTGCCTTTCCACAGTTCTTTTGCCATGGGGTGATACCTCCTCTTTTCAGAATTTCTCGACGGTGATAATGGAATCGGGGCAGATCTTGGCGCAGCTGGCGCAGGCGATACACGCCGCCATGTCGATGACGCCGGCGGGATGATAGCCCTTGCGGTTGGTCACCGTGGTGTCAATGGCCACGATGTGCTTGGGACAGACGGAGACGCAGAGCTCGCAGCCCTTGCACCGTTCCGTGTTAAAAGTCACTTTTGCCGTCATATTCTTGTCCTCCTTTTTTCCAAGACTGGGGAGCTCAGCGCTCCCATGGTTTTTTCATCTGGATGCTGATGGGGAAAATGGGCTCTTTCAGGCTTTCCAGCTCCGGAATGAGCCGCTCCTCCGCCGTGTGGCAGAGAACGGGGATGCCGGTCTTCTCCGAGATCTCCCGGGCAAGCTCCGCCCCCTGCAGGATCTCCTCCGCCGTGGTCTCGCCGCAGAGGTGGGTGTTGTTCACGAGGCCGCCGCAGCGGAGGCCCGTGACCTCCTCGATGCAGCGGAGGTACGAGATGGCGTCGTCGGCCTTCCGCACCTCTGGCCGGTTGGCGTTGGAAACGAAGAGCAGCTGGTAGTCCTCCGCCGTGATCTTGGGCTGGTAGCGGGCCAGCACCCGGGCCCCGTCGGGATCGCCGCCGATGTCCAGCACGCCCCGGTAGCTCCGGTCCTCCAGCACGGTCAGGATCTCCGCGGGGAGGGAGGGCATGTCGGCGTTCTCCGAATCCTGGGAGGAGGTAATGAGCCGCACGCCGGCGCCCTCCAGCACCTCCCGCCGCTCCCGGGAGCGGAAGTAGGGGTTCACGATGTCAAGGTCCGCCATCATCACCTTCTCGCCCTCCCGGGCCAGGGCCAGCGCCAGGTTCACGGAGAACTCGGTCTTTCCGGTGCCGAAATGGCCGGTGACGATGAGCAGCCGGTGAGGGGAGAGCGCCCCTGCCGGGATAATCACAAGGATCCCCTCCTTTTTTTCGAAAAAACGCAAATAATTGTTGTATTATTTTATGCTTTGTTGTATGATGTCATTGTAGACGAAAGTCCCACCATTGTCAAGTGGCTATGCCACTTTTCTTTGCAAGCCCCCAAATTTCCGTCCGTCCTCCCCCCCTGCAGGAGGCGGCGAATGAGAGGAGAAGTATCATGCATTCACCCCAGAAGATCAAGCTGTCGGAGCAGACGGCGGAGCGCCTTTTTGAGCGGATCGTGGACGAGCGGCGTTACGGCCCCGGGGAGAAGCTTCCCAACGAAAACGACCTCTCTGCGGAACTGGGTGTCAGCCGCACCACGCTGCGGGAGGCCATTTCCTCTTTGGTGGCCCAGGGCATCCTGCAGATCCAGCGGGGCCGGGGCACCTTCGTTGCCCAGGAGCTGCCGGACTCCTCGGTGAACCTCTCCGCCATTCAGAATCTCCACTCCCAGCTCCGGGCCCGGGACCTCCTGGAGATGCGCCTCATCTTCGAGCCCGCCACCGTGGCTCTGGCCTGTGAGCGGGCCAGCGACGAGGAGCTGGAGCAGATCCGCCGCAAGGCCCAGCGGGTGGTCGAGGTGGCCAACCAGGGCGGGGACTGGTCCGCCGCGGACCAGGAGTTCCATCTGGCCATCAGCCGCGCCTCCCACAACGAGTATATGCGCCGGCTCTACCCCATCATCAACAACGCCGTGGCGGAGTTCATGCTCCTGACCGCTCAGAATCTGGAATACATCCTGCACATGGCCATCAGCGACAACGAGGCCATTCTGGAGTTCCTCCTCCGGCGGGACGCCCCCGGCGCCCGGGAGGCCATGAGCATCCACATGCGCCACATGCTCAACGCCCTCAGCGCCTGAGCTCTGTTTTCCCCCCTTGCCCGCAGAACGGTCCGCCGTCCTGCGGGTTGTGGTGTTGCCTGCGTCGCCGGGATGTCCTCTTCCCGGTTCGCCACGTTCGCCCCGTTTGCCCGGTTTGCCCGGTTTGCCTAGTTTGCCTAGTTTGCCCCGTTTGCCCCGGTCCCCGCCGCCCGTCCCTTGACAGGGCGGCTTCCCTGTGCTATCATAGATAACATCAGTTGCGCATCATCCATTGCCGCAGCCGCAGAAAGGAGCGCACCCATGGAGGAACTCATTCCCCGGGAACTTCTTCCCTTCCTGGACCCGGACGGCCGTCTCCGTGCCCTGCCCTCCAGGCACCGCAAGAAGCTCCTGGCCCTCTGGTATCTCGCCGGGAAGCTCCCGGCGGGCGTGACCTGGACCGAGAGCGATCTGGGCGAGCTTCTGGACCGCCGGACCTGCTTCCACGACCCGGCCACCCTCCGGCGGGAGCTCTACAACAAGCGCCTGCTGGAGCGGACGGAGAACGGCAGCCGCTACTGGCGGGCGGAGACCATCCCGTCCCTGCCGGACTTTCTGGCGCGGTATCTCTGATACTACTCTCCCATTAAAATAATGTCTACTGAATAAACCGCTTTGCGGTT
>CAMBID010000194.1 GCA_945867445.1 uncultured Clostridia bacterium
TCATATTTTCCAGCAGCTTATAGTAATGGATCGCCTTGTCCATGTCCACCGGCACGTAGGCGTTGTGCAGATACCCGTCGTCCTCCAGCGCTCTGGCCCGGTCCTCGATCCGGCGGATCAAAGCCCGCTCGCTCTGATACAGGTCGCTGGGGTCGGCCGTGCCGTAGGCATAGCTCTCCGCCGCGAAAAGGATGCAGTTGACCAGGGCGCGGGTATCGGAATCCGCGATCCTGTATTTGATGAAGTCCTGATACATCCGCTCGGCGTAATGCTCCGCGGTCAGCAGGCGGAAAACCGGGTCCCAGCAGCCCAGGAAGTAGTCGTACTCGCTCCGTCTCGGAATCTGGTAGGTTTTCCCGTTGGGGCCCACCGCCGTCTCCGCCTGGCTGCTCTCCAGGCTGGGAACCGCCGTGCACTCCACAGGCTCTCCCTTCACAAGGCGGGCCTCCCGCTCCGCCTTTTTCCTGGCGGCGGCCTCCGCCTCCTGCTTCGCCCGCAGCTCGGCCTTTTCCTTTCTCTTTTTGCCGCCGACGACTTTCCAGACGATCACCAGCAGAATCAGTAAAATAATCGGTTTCATTTTGCTTCTCCTCTCTCTAAAAACTGAATCGTTTTAATTTTCCAGGCACTGGCTGCCTTTAGAGAACAGCCTCCATGGCCCTGCGCAGCTCCGTCGGGGATGCAAACCGCTCCTCCGGCTTTGCCGCGATGGCCTTCCGGGCGATTCCCCCCAACGCGGCGGCCATGGCGCGGCTGCCCTCATCAAACCGGGCTCCCAGGCCTGCTTCCAGTGTTTCCGTATGGGCGGCATAGCCCACGATGCTGGGCAGGGGAACGTCCGCCCCTCTGAGCCGCCGCACCAGCGCCCGGTCCCGTTCCACCGGCGTAAAAGGTTTTGGGAAGGGCGGCAGGAAGGGAACCCGGTTGTCATTCAGCAGCCGGTAGAGGATCATACCCAGGGCGTAGAGATCGGCGCCGGTCCCGAACGGCGCGCCCTGATAGACCTCGGGCGGCATATGGGTCAGAGTCCCCGCCCGGCCTTTTCCCTCCGTGGGCCGCTCCAGATAGTGGGCGACGCCAAAGTCTCCCAGCTTGTAGCCTCCCGTTTCAGGCGCGTAAAACAGGTTGTCCGGCTTGATGTCCCGGTGGACGATCCCATGGGCCCGGCAGGCCTCCAGCGCCCGCGAAAGATCGATTCCCAGGCGCGCCACATCCTTCACGTCCAGCCCCGTTTCCAGCAGCCGCCGCTTAAAGGGCACCAGCAGTTCCATGCGGATCAGGATGGCCCAGCCGAATTCCCCCTCCCGGTCCAGAGGAATGACCTGATGGTCCTCAAAGTGGACCACCTCCTGGCATTGAGCCAGGTCCTGCATCAGGTCCACTTCTTTTTTCGTTTCTTCCATCAGCGCCCGGAAGTAGTGCTTCGCGCCCTCTACCGTCAGGCCCTCCGCATAGGCCGTGCGCAGGTCTCCGTTCACAAAGGGGACCACGACCTGCTTCACCGCGGCGCGGCGGCCGTCCGCGGCCCGGCGGACCTTCCAGACCGTTCCGAAGGAACCGGCGCCCAGCAGCTCCTCTGCCGTCCATTCGCCCCACAGCGGCTCAAAGCGGTGGATCAATTCTTCCATTCTGTCAGATCCTCAGCGTCTGGACCGCCCTGATATTCCGCAGGAGCTTCATCTCCTGCTCCGGGGTCAGGTCCAGCCGGCCCAGTTGATACAGGCGGTAACGGAACATGGCGTTGGCCAGAAACTGGATCTTCATCATGCGGCAATGGTCCTCCCGGATGCGGTAGACATTGCCGGTGGCGCCGAAGTTGATGCCATAACAGGTGGGGCAGTAGCCGACCACCGGACACTCCCTGCATTTTTCATCCAGTTCCCACGCCTGCAGCGGGCAGCTGAAGTCCAGTTCCCGTGCCTTTTCCGCCGCTTCGGCGCCAATGGAGAGGGGCGCGAACGCGTGGCAGGGATAGGCCTTGCCGTCCACATCGTAAGAGCGCATCAGCGGACCGATCCCGCAAAAGCGTCTGGGCTGCTTCGCATTGGGCTCCAGGTCCAGGATCGGAAGATTCAGAACAGTGGCGGGCTTGATCTCGGGATGGGCGAGGTAATAGTCCATCAGGATCTGCAGCTGCCGGGCAAAGACGTCGGCGCAGTCCCGGGACCAGGGGATCCCCTGCCCCAGATTGGCAGAGACCTCAAAGCCCATCTCATGCAGGCCGATCACGCCTTTGGACAAGCTGGGCAGCGTGCCCTCTGTCACAGTCATTTTGGCAAAGGGGAATTCTTTGGCAAAGAAGGGAATGTCGATCAGGTCGAAGGAGTTGGAGCGGTTCTTGTTCTGCATCTCCCGGTCCCCGTCGATGCTCAAATAGACCTCCACGCTGGAGGAATTCTCCCGCAGCCATTCCTGTATCTCATCGTGGACCAGGGTGCCGTTGGTCGTGCTGAAGCCGAACCAGCCCTTGGACCAGGTTTTGCTCTTTAAGTAGCTGTGGATCCGCTTGATCGTCTCAAATTGCAGGAACGGTTCCCCGCCGAAGTAGTAGATGCACACAAAGTTGGAGCCGTCATCCATCGTCATTTCCCGCTCCACGATCTCCAGCGCAGTCTCCACCGGCATGGTGCGGAGCTCCTTGTTGTGCTCATAGCAGTAGACACAGTTCAGGTTGCACTGGTTGGTCAGCGTCAGGATAATGATTTTGGTATCCGGC
>CAMBID010000195.1 GCA_945867445.1 uncultured Clostridia bacterium
GGGATGGCGGACGGCTGCCGGGTTTTCTGCCGGGCGGTCCCCCGGGACGGCGGATGAAAGAGATCCCCTCCGTGCAAAGCACGGAGGGGATCTCTTTCACAAGGTCACTTCTGGTACTCAAACTCGAAATCGTAGAGGGAAACAATGTCGCCGTCCTGAATACCCATGGCCTCCAGCCGGTCATAAAGACCGGATTCCCGCAGGGCCTTTTCAAACCACATGCGGCTCTCGTAGTCGTTGAAGTTGACGTTGCCCATGAGACGCTGGAGCCAGGGTCCCTCGATGAGCCAGGTGCCGTCGTCGGAGCGCTGGATGTCCAGCGGGGCGGAGGTGTCCACCACGGGGGGCTTGGGGACGTACTCCGGCTCGTAGACCGTGACGGGGGGCAGGGTGGAGAGCCGCTCCGCGGCCTTCCTCACCAGTTCCCGGGTGCCGAGATGCGCGGCGGCGGAGATCTCCATCAGCGGAAACCCCTGGGCCTCCACGTGGGCGCGGAGCCGCTCCAGGTTTTCCGGATCCTCCAGGATGTCCACCTTGTTGGCAGCCACGATCTGGGGGCGGGCGGCAAGCTGGGGGCTATACTGCCGGAGCTCGGTGTTGATGGCGTCAAAGTCCGCCACGGGATCCCGGCCCTCACTGCCGGAGACGTCCACCACATGGATGAGGAGACGGCAGCGGTCGATGTGGCGCAGGAAATCATGGCCCAGGCCCGCACCCTCGCTGGCGCCCTCGATGATGCCGGGGATGTCCGCCATCACGAAGCTGACGCCCTCGTCAACCCACACAACACCCAGATTGGGGTAGAGGGTGGTGAAGTGGTAGTTGGCGATCTTGGGCTGGGCCTTGGAGACCACGCTGAGGAGCGTGGACTTGCCCACGTTGGGGAAGCCGATGAGCCCCACGTCCGCCAGGAGCTTCAGCTCCAGGATGACGTCGTGGCTTTCGCCGGGGAGACCCGCCTTGGCGAAGCGGGGCACCTGCCGGGTGGGGGTGGCGAAGTGCATATTGCCCCAGCCGCCCCGACCGCCCCGGCAGAGGACGAAGGGCTCGGCGGAGGACATGTCCTGGATGATCTCTCCGCTCTCGGCGTCCCGCACCAGGGTGCCCCGGGGCACCCGGATCACAAGGTCCTGCCCGTCCTTGCCGGACTTCCGGGCGCCCTGGCCGTCCATGCCGTTGGGGGCCACGTACTTGCGCTTGTAGCGGAAATCCATCAGGGTGGACATGTTGTCGTCCACCTTCAGGATGACGCTGCCGCCCCGGCCGCCGTCGCCGCCGTCCGGACCGCCGGCGGCCACGTATTTTTCCCGGTGGAAGGCAACGACGCCGTTGCCGCCGTTGCCGGCTTTCACAGTGATCCGGGCCTTATCGATGAAAGAGCTTGCCATATGCTATCCTCACAGTTTAGAAGTTGATTCCGAGTTCAAATAAAATGCTTTCTTTGCACTCCCGCGTGCTTCGCAGGCTGGTGATGCACGTGCCGCGTGTCACGCCGTCTCATAAAAACCTGATGCGCTTGGCACACTCGAAAGCCTTTTCCGCTTTTATCTGGTTTTCGTATGAAACTAGTTTCTCCCATTTCCTTCATTTTACCGGAATGTGCCGCCGCCGTCAAGGTCAGAGGAGGAAAGTCCCTTTTCACTTTATGTAGGAGGAAGGTCCCTTTTCACTTAATGTGTTGGTTTTATACTAGTTCTTGATAAAAAGCTTTCAAAGCTTTTGATAGCGCCGCAGGCGCGTCAAGAACTTATGAGACGGCTTTTGCGGCAGACTGCCGCAAAAGGGCGACGCTGACAGCGGCGCCTTCTTGATAAAAATCAAAGATTTTTATCAAGAAAGAGTATGAAAGGTCCCTGATCCATTTCCGCAAGAGCGTGGCGGGAAAGTGACGTCTCCGCAGGGCCCCGCCCATATGACGGCAAAAAGAGTCCCCGCTCCGTTTTCGGAACGGGGACTCCAGGGAAACTCACTGCACCTCGATGGAGACCTGCTTGCGGTCCTTGCCCAGGTGGGAGAAACGCACCACGCCGTCAGCCTTGGCGAACAGGGTGTCGTCGGTGCCGATGCCGACATTCACACCGGGATGGATGTGAGTGCCGCGCTGGCGGACGAGAATGTTGCCGGCCTTGACGAACTGGCCGTCAGCCCGCTTGGGGCCGAGGCGCTTGGCGTTGGAATCACGGCCGTTCTTGGTGGAGCCGCCGCCCTTCTTGTGGGCGAAGAACTGCAGACCAATATAGATCATGTTAGCGAACCATCCTTTCTTCAGATTTTTAGAATGGGGAGGAAATCAATCTTCCTCCAGGACCTCGATATTGTCGGGGAACTCGTCGTGGAGCTGGGTGAGGTAGACCATGAGGCCCGTCAGGAGGGCCTGGCAGGTGCTCTCGGCGGTGGCGGAGAGTCCGCCGGGCAGCCGGAAGCTGATCTTTGCCTCCTTCCCGCTGACGTGCACGGACGCGGCTAGGCCCAGAACGTCGTTGACGGTGGCCTCCACCAGGCGGATGGCGCTGGTGATGGCGGCGCAGACGATGTCCTCGCCCTCCTCCGCGTAGCCGCTGTGGCCCACGGAGTCAAAGCCTGTGACGCGGTTCCCCTCCGTGCGGAAGCGAACGGTGGTCATATCAGACGGAGATCTTGTTGATGGTCACCTTGGTGTAAGGCTGACGATGGCCCTGACGCTTGCGGTAACCCTTCTTGGCAT
>CAMBID010000196.1 GCA_945867445.1 uncultured Clostridia bacterium
CTGCGTCATCCCCGCCCTCCGCGGAAAGTACCGCAGCCGCCCCATGGCGGAGCTTCTGGACGAGGCGGCGGAGCTGGCCTCCGCCGGGGTGAAGGAGCTCATCGTCATCGCCCAGGACATCACCCGCTACGGCACCGACCTCACCGGGGAGCACCAGCTGGCGAAGCTCCTGCAGGAGCTCTGCCGCCTGGACTTCCACTGGATCCGCCTTCACTACCTCTACCCCGATGAGGTGACGGAGGAGCTCATCGACACCGTGGCCCGGGAGGAGAAGATCGTCCCCTACCTGGATATTCCCATCCAGCACTGCAGCGACGGCATCCTCAAGGCCATGAACCGCCGGGATACCAAGGCGGAGCTGCTGGAGCTCTTTGCCAAGCTCCGGGAGCGCATCCCGGGCCTGGTTCTCCGCACCAGCCTCATCACCGGCCTCCCCGGCGAGGGGGAGGAGGAGCTGGCGGAGCTCTGCGATTTCCTCCGGGAAGTCCGCATCGAGCGGGCGGGGGTCTTCCCCTTCTCCCCGGAGGACGGCACCAAGGCCGCCAAAATGGAGCACGTGGACTTTGAGGAGGCCCAGCGCCGGGCGGAGATCGTGGTGGATGTCCAGTCCGACATCATCGACGCCTACAACGACTCCGTCCTGGGTTCCACCCGGGAGGTCCTCTGCGAGGGCTTTGACCCCCAGGCACAGATGTTCTTCGGCCGCAGCTATGCCGAGTCCCCGGACATCGACGGCCGCATCTGGTTTACGGCGGAGGAGGAAGTCCCCGCCGGGACCTTCGTCCCCGTGCGCCTCACCGGCACCATGGACGGGGAGCTCACAGGAGAAATGGTATGACCCTTTACCACTGCTCCCCCACGCCGGGACTCCACACCCTGGAGCCCCGGGTGACGCCATACTTTGAGAAACCCTGCCAGCTCTGCCTGACGGAGCTCCTGCCTATGGCCCTCTTCTACGGCATTCGCCATTTTGAGTACCCCTACGGCTATACCCGGGCGGGGGAGCTCTACTACTTAGAGCAGTTCCCCGGGATGCTGGCGGAGCTCTACGGCGGCAAGTCCGCTTCCCTCTACCTCTGCGGGGAGCGGGAGGATATGCAGGCCACCACCATCCCCCACGAGCGCGTCAGCGCCGAGCCCGTCCCCGTCCTCCGGGAGATCGCCGTCCCCGACCTCCTGGCCGCCCTCCGGGAGCAGGAGCGCCGGGGCGCGGTGCGGCTCATCCGCTGGGAGCAGGTGGACGAGGCCAACCGCCGCTGGATCATCGATGCCGAACAGCGGGAGATCGTCGAGCGGGGGCTTTTGGATTACCCTGAGGAGCCCATGGCCCGCTACCTCCGGGAGAAGTACCCGGAAAGCTGGGCCCGGGCAGAGCGGGAAAGGAGCTGCCCTTGACAGAGAACATCCGGAAGACCGCCTGCTTTCTGCGGGAGAAGCTGGCGGAAAACCCCGGAAACGGGGATTACCGCCTGGCCCACACCATGCGCGTGGCGCGCATCGGGGCCGCCATCGCCCGGGCGGAGGGACTGGATGAGGAGGCCATGACCGTTGCCTGTCTCCTCCACGACATCAGCTACTGCCACCCCTTCACCGGGGAAGCGGACTGGAAGGACCATGGTCGCGCCTCCGCGGCCATCGCCCGGCCCTTTCTGGAGACCCTGGCGCTGACGGAGGCGCAGCGTGCCGCCATCCTGTACGGCATTGCCGCCCATGTGGATGACCGCCCGGAGCTCCCCGGGGAGCCCACCCCCTTCACCGGGACCGTGGCGGATGCTGACAACATTGACCGCTTTGACGCCTTCCGGATCTATGAGACCCTGAGCCGGGCGGGTTACGAAAAGCTCAGCCCTGACGCCCGCAAGACCCATCTGGAGGAGACCCTGGCAAAGCTCCGCAAGCTCCGGGGCCTCCCCTTCGCCACGAAGACTGCCGCCGCCCTCTGGCGGCAGCGTCTCGGGGACTGGATCCATTTCTATGAGCGCCTGCTGCAGCAAAATGAGGACGGGCGCTTCCTCCTGGAGGAGGAGACCACAGCAAGGAGTGAAACGATATGAATCTGCCCAATAAACTGACTCTTCTGCGCATTATTTTGATCCCTTCTTTCATGGTGGTGCTCTATTGGGGCTTCCCGGGGGCCAATTACGTGGCTCTCGCCATCTTCATCCTGGCCAGCTTCACGGACATGCTGGACGGCAAGATCGCCCGGAAATACAATCTGGTGACGGACTTCGGCAAGTTCGCCGACCCCCTGGCGGACAAGATGCTGGTGACGGCGGCCATGCTCTGGTTCGTGGAGATCGGCCAGATGCCCGCCTGGGCCCTGCTCCTTGTCATCGTCCGGGAGTTCGCTGTCAGCGGCCTGCGGATGATCGCCAGCGACAAAGGCCGGGTCATCGCCGCCGGCTGGTCCGGTAAGGTGAAGACCGCCAGCACCATGGTCTGCATCGTGCTGATGTTCCTGCCCATCTCCGGATGGCTCAACGCCGTGTGCGTGGCCGTCATTGCCCTCACCACGCTTTATTCCGGCGTGGAGTACTTCATGAAGAATAAGGACGTCATCGCCAGCGCATAAATAAGGAAAGAGGAAGCACGGCTCCGCCACCGGCGGAGCCGTGCTTTTCCAGGTTCATACCAGAATCCATGAAAAGCAAGACAATCGTCTTGTTTTGATAGCGCCAACGGCGCGTTGGATTCTTAGGAAAC
>CAMBID010000197.1 GCA_945867445.1 uncultured Clostridia bacterium
TCGTTTTCCATGCTTCCACACCTCATCCTTGTATTCTGATCGTTGCTTCCTTACAGGCAGCGCTCCCGGGGGATATTCCCCAACAGGATCCGCGAATGGTCCACATTGGTTATGTATTCTAACACAATTCCCCGGAATGCGCAATCCATTCTTGACAATCTTTCCCCGGAAGGGATAATATAAATTATTCATTGACTATTCCATCGGAATCCACAGGAATTCCATAAAGGAGGATGTTTTCCTATGAACATCGATCCCCGCTACTTCGAGGAGATGGAAGCACGCATCCCCAAGGGGAAGGTCCGCACCCGGTTCGCCCCCTCCCCCACCGGCTACATGCACGTAGGCAACCTGCGCACCGCCCTTTATACCTGGCTCATCGCCCGGCACTATGACGGCACCTTTATTCTCCGCATTGAGGATACCGACCAAACCCGGCAGGTGGAGGGCGCCACTGAGGTCATCTACCGCACCATGGCCGAGTGCGGCCTCACCCACGACGAGGGCCCCGACATCGGCGGCCCCGTGGCCCCCTATATCCAGACGGAGCGGCGGGACAGCTATCCCCGCTACGCGGAGCTCCTGATCCAAAAGGGCGCGGCCTACCGCTGCTTCTGCGAGAAGTGCGAGTCCGAGGAGGATTCCGGCGAGTTCGAACGGGGGGACGATCCCTGCCGCGATTTGAGCGCCGAGGAGTCCCAGGCCCGGGCCGATGCCGGCGAGCCCTACGTCATCCGCCAGCGCATTCCCCATGAGGGCAGAACCACCTTCCACGATGTCTCCTTCGGCGACATCACCGTGGAGAATAAGACCCTGGACGATCAGGTGCTCCTCAAGCGGGACGGCCTCCCCACCTATAACTTCGCCAACGTGGTGGACGACCACCTGATGGGCATCACCCACGTGGTGCGGGGCAGCGAGTATCTCTCCTCCGCCCCCAAGTATAACCTCCTCTACGAGGCCTTCGGCTGGGAGATCCCCACCTACGTCCACTGCTCCCCCGTCATGCGGGACCAGCACAACAAGATGTCCAAGCGCCACGGCGACCCCTCCTACGAAGACCTCAGGGCCCAGGGCTACCTGACGGACGCCATCCTCAACTATGTGGCCCTCCTGGGCTGGGCCCCCAAGGGCGAGAAGGCGGAGCAGGAGTTTTTCACCCTCGCCGAGCTGGCGGAGGCCTTTGACATCGCCGGCATCTCCAAGTCCCCCGCCATCTTTGACATCGAGAAGCTCAACTACTTCAACGCCAACTACCTCCGCGCCATGAGCCCCGAGGCCTTCGCCAAGACCGCGGAGCCCTATATCCGGGAGACCGTAAGGAACCCCGCCATCGACGCCACCGCCGTGGCCGCCCTGCTGCAGGCCCGCTGCGAGAAGCTCACCGAGATCCCGGAGAAGGTGGATTTCTTCGAGGCTCTGCCGGACTATGACGTGGAATGCTTTACCAACAAGAAGTCCAAGACCAACCCCGAAGTATCCCGCGCCATGCTGGAGGCCGCCATTCCCATGCTAGAGAGCCTTGCTGACTGGACCGCGGACGCCATCCACGACGGGCTCATTGACCTGGCGGCCAAGCTGGAGGTCAAGAACGCCACCCTTATGTGGCCCGTCCGCATTGCCGCGGCCGGCCGCCTGGTGACCCCCGGAGGCGCCGTGGAGATCTGCCACATCCTCGGACGGGAGGAGACCCTGCGCCGTCTCCGTCTGGGTCTGGATAAACTGAAATAAAGAGAGGAGACCCCATTATGAGCAAGCTGACGATCCCCCAGGGCTACACCGCCCCGCTGCCCAACTACGAGCTGCAGCGCGCCATCGCATTCATCAAGTCCACCTTCCAGACCAATCTTTCCAACGCGCTGAATCTCCGGCGCGTCTCCGCCCCACTCTTCGTGGCGGGTAATTCCGGTCTGAACGACAACTTGAACGGTGTGGAGCGTCCCGTCAGCTTCGATATCCCCGACGTGGGCCTCAACGCGGAAGTGGTCCATTCTCTCGCCAAGTGGAAGCGTCTGGCCCTGAAGCGCTACGGTTTCCACCCCGGCAAGGGCCTCTACACCGACATGAACGCCATCCGCCGGGACGAGGAGGTGGACAACCTCCACTCCGTCTACGTGGACCAGTGGGACTGGGAGAAGATCATCACCCGGGAGGACCGGAACGTGGAGTACCTCAAGTCCTCCGTCCGGGCCATCGTGGGTGCCGTCTGCGAGACCTGTGAGGCCCTGGACGTGGCCTTCCCCAGCCTCCACGGCAAGCTGGACCGGGACGTGTACTTCATCACTACCCAGGAGCTGGAAGACCGCTGGCCCGAGAAGAGTCCCAAGGAACGGGAGGACGCCATCTGCTGTGAGCACCACACTGTCTTCCTGATGCAGGTCGGCGGGACGCTCAAATCCGGCCAGAAGCACGATGGCCGCGCCCCGGACTATGACGACTGGGACCTCAACGGCGACATCCTCATGTGGAACCCGGTGCTGGAGAAGGCCTTTGAGATCTCCTCCATGGGCATCCGGGTGGACGAGGAGTCCCTGACCCGGCAGCTGAAGCTGGCCGGCTGCGAGGAGCGGGCGGAGCTGCCCTTCCACAAAATGCTCCTCAATGGCGAGCTGCCCCTGACCATGGGCGGCGGCATCGGCCAGAGCCGTCTCTGTATGCTGATGATCGGCACCTGCCACATCGGCGAGG
>CAMBID010000198.1 GCA_945867445.1 uncultured Clostridia bacterium
AGCGCACCACGGTGCGGATCTCCTTGGCGATGCGGCCCTGACGGCCGATGACCTTGCCCATGTCCTCCGGGGCGACACGCAGCTCCAGCGTCAGCTCCTGATCGCCCTGGACCTCGGTCACAGTGACGGCGTCAGGATCATCCACAAGATTCCTGGCGATGTAGAGCAGCAAGTCCTTCATGCAATGCCTCCCAAATCAGAGGACGTCCACTTTCTTCAGCAGAGCGCGGACGGTATCGGTGGGCTGGGCGCCGGACTTGATCCACTCTTTGGCGCGGTCCGCGTCGATCTTGATCTCGGCGGGAGAGACGCAGGGATTGTAAGTGCCGATCTCCTCGATGAAGCGGCCATCCCGGGGGAAGCGGGAATCCGCCACCACGACGCGGTAGAAAGGAGCCTTCTTGGCGCCCAGACGGCGCAGTCTGATCTTGACCATGTTGATGTTCCTCCAAATAAAAGAATGTTTTTATCATCTATAAATGCGCTTGAGGCACTTATATACAAAGGACTTACCTGCGCTTGCGGCGGAAGCCGCCCCGCATGCCGGGGAGACGGCCCCGGTTGAATTGCTTGAGCATCTGCTGCATGGCGTCAAACTGCTTCAGGAGGCGGTTCACATCCACCACCTCGAGACCGCAGCCTTTGGCGATGCGTTTTTTCCGGCTGGCGCCCAGGATCTGCGGATTCTCCCGCTCCTGGGGGGTCATGGAGAGGATGATGGCCTCGGTATGGGCCATGACTTTTTCGTTGATGGTGGCGCCCTGGAGCTGGCGGCCCGCGTTGCCGGGCATCATGTCAGCCAGCTGGCTGAGGCTGCCCATGCTCCGGAGCTGCTGGAGCTGGTCATAGTAATCCTGGAGAGTGAAGCGGTTTTTCCGGAGCTTTTCCTCCAGCTTGGCGGCCTGCTTCTGGTCATAGGAGCTCTGCGCCTTCTCGATGAAGGTCAGCATATCGCCCATGCCCAGGATCCGGGAGGCCATGCGGTCCGGGTGGAAGGGCTCGATCATGTCCAGCTTTTCGCCGGTACCGATGAATTTGATGGGCTTGCCGGTGGCGGAGCGGATGGAGAGGGCCGCGCCGCCCCGGGCGTCGCCGTCCAGCTTGGTGAGGACCACGCCGCCGATGTCCAGCGCCTGGTCAAAGGCGGAGGCGGCGTTGACAGCGTCCTGGCCGGTCATGGCGTCCACCACCAGAAGAATCTCCGTGGGCTGGACGGCTTCCTTCATGCGCTTGAGCTCATCCATCAGGACCTCGTCCACATGGAGGCGGCCGGCGGTATCCAGGAAGACGATGTCATTGCCGTGGTCCCGGGCGTGGCGGATGGCGTGCTGGGCGATGGCGATGGGGTCACCCTGGCCCTCCTCGAAGACCGGGAGCTCCCGCTGCCCGCCCACCACCTTCAGCTGCTCGATGGCGGCGGGGCGGTAGACGTCGCAGCCGGCCAGGAGCGGGCGCTTGCCGAACTGGCGGCGCATGAGGCCGCCCAGCTTCGCCGTGGTGGTGGTCTTGCCGGCGCCGTTGAGGCCCACCATCATCACAACCGTGGGGGGATGGGGGGCGGAGGCCAGCTTGGTATTCTCAGAGCCCATCAGGGCGACGAGCTCCTCGTTGACGATCTTGATGACCTGCTGGGCGGGGGTCAGGGAGTCCAGCACGTCGCTGCCGATGGCACGCTCCGTGACCCGGGACACGAAGTCCTTTACCACTTTGTAGCTGACGTCGGCTTCCAGCAGGGCCAGGCGGACCTCCCGCATGCCCTCCCGGACGTCCGCCTCGGTGAGACGGCCCTTGCCCCGGAGGCGCTTGAAGGTCTCATTCAGTTTTTCGCTTAAGCTCTCAAATGCCATAGGCTCTTACTCTTTCAGCGCGGCAGTCTCGGCGGCAATGCTGTCCGCCAGCTGGGCCAGGCGGGGGTTCTCATACTGCCGGTAATTAATGGTGCGGATCTCGGCGGCGGAGCGGGCGATGCTCTCCAGACGGGGGCGCATCTGCTCGAAGCGGCGGATAAGGCCGGTCTTGTCCTCGATCTCCTGCATCTGGTTTTCCGCCCGGACGATGGCGTCCCGGACGCCCTGGCGGGAGATGCCGGCGTTCTCCGCAATCTCGGCCAGGGAGAGGTCGTTGTTGTAGTAGAGGTCAAAGAACTCCTTCTGCCGGTCAGTGAGGAGCTCGCCGTAGAAATCAAAGAGCATGGTCATGCGGTAGGTCTGATTTTTCAAGAACTCCCCTCCAGTCTGTGAGTCTGTAAAGCCCTATTCCTTTACAACAGGGTATAGTTTACCGGAAAACGGGGAGAAAGTCAAGGGGAAAATGGGAATTTGTCATCAGGAATTGCGGTCGGGGGCCTGCCGGGTTGGCGGGAAACAGGGCGGCAGCGCCCGCAGCCGGCGGGAAAGACGCAAGTTCATAGATTTTTCCTTGAAAAAGCGGGGCTTCTCTGCTAAGATAAATTAGTTATCATAGCGGGAGTCTGCGCATTTTCCGAAATGTGCCTGCCGCAGTCTGACCGCCGGGCCGGGAACGCCGTCCGAGCGGCGCTTTTCTAGGGAACGAGGTGGAACATTGTACCTGAAATCTCTTACCATCCAGGGATTCAAGTCCTTCCCGGATGAGACCACGCTGAACTTCGGTGAGGACATCACCGCCATCGTGGGCCCCAACGGCTCCGGCAAGT
>CAMBID010000199.1 GCA_945867445.1 uncultured Clostridia bacterium
CCGTCCACAAACTTCTCCCGCTGGTCCAGAGGCAGCCGCCGCACCCACTCCTTCAGGGCCAGGTCGTTGCGCCGCCCCTGGCGGGAGACCTCACGCAGCTTCACGAAACTCGTGCCCAGCACCTGCCAGGAAAAGCCGTCGTGCTGCCAGAGCCCCGTCTGGTCGCTGT
Organism: uncultured Clostridia bacterium; assembly: GCA_945867445.1. Classification (GTDB taxonomy): domain Bacteria; phylum Bacillota; class Clostridia; order Oscillospirales; family Oscillospiraceae; genus Oscillibacter. The sequence continues at coordinate 170 of CAMBID010000199.1, forward strand.
CCACCACGGTGTAGCTCTCCTCATGCTCCAGCAGCATCCCCACCACGGAGGATTTCGGAATGATACTGTGGATGCGCCCCTCCAGCCGGGCGTGCTGAGGCGTCTCCAGCACCGTGCCGTAGAAACCGGGACCGTCGTTGCTCCAGATCGCGCTGATCCGCCGCTGAATGGCCAGGGGCACAAAGATGCCGCTGTAGACGGCCAGGTTCCCGCCCTTGGAGTGGCCGCCCAGCATCAGCTTCCGCCGGGGGTATTGCGCCGCCACGGCCTTCACATACTCCACCGCCTTCTTCTGAGCGGGGACCTCCGGCTGGCAGCCCAGGAGGAAGTCCTCCTTCCACCCGGCGATGGTGTCGTCCGTCCCCCGGAAGGCAAGGTAAACGCCGCCATCTCCCAGCTCGATGGTCAGGGCGGCAAACTGCTCCGCCTTCCGCACATCCAGGTAGTCGCAGAAGCAATGGAGCTTCATCTCCCGGAAGCGGGGGGACTTCGCCATCCTCTCCAGCATCACCGGGATCTCATCCGGCACCAGCACACCCATGCCGATCTTGCCGTCCGCCCTCCCATGGCTCCGGAAGAAGGCCTCCGCCGCCTGCTCCAGCGGAACGCCCTTCCCCTCCCCCGGCGGCGGCACGATCCCCGTGAAATTCACGAAGGAGAGCTCCGCCAGAATCAGGTTATCCACCTCATTGAAGGGGGACTGCTGCAGGCTCAGGTCCCCCCGCCAGCTGAGATAATCCAGGATGTTGGCCATCTGTCGCTCCTTTCCCGCCCAAGGCGGAAGAAATTCTGTTCTATCGCGGACGGGCCGTTCATACGCTCTACCATCCTGCAACTGAGGTGTAAGCGCCATGAATGACATCCACCGCAACGAGGCGGAGCTGGAGGGTCTCGTCCGTACCCCGCCCGCCTATTCCCACGAAAACCACGGCAAGCCCTTCTACCAGTGCCTGCTGGAGATTCCCCGGCTCTCCGGCCAGGCGGACCTGCTGCCCCTTCTCCTGCCGGAGGAGCTCCACGCCGCCGCCGTCCCCGGGAAGCGGCTTCGCGTCCACGGCCAGTTCCGCTCCTTCAATAACCGCAGCGGCCAGGGGAGCCGCCTGGTCCTCAGCACCCACGTGCTGGCTCTGGTACCTCCCACCGGGGAAAACTGCAACCGCATCCTCCTGCAGGGGGTCCTCTGCAAGGACCCCACCTACCGCCGGACGCCCCTGGGCCGGAGCATCTGTGACCTGATGCTGGCGGTCTCACGCCGCTATGGCCGGGCGGACTACCTGCCCCTCATCGCCTGGGGACAGCTGGCTTCCGACCTGAGCCAGCGCCGCACCGGGGATCCCCTGGCCCTGGAGGGCCGCATCCAGAGCAGGACCTACCTCAAGCGCACGGACTCCGGCACCGAGGAACGCACCGCCTATGAGGTCTCCGTCATGCACCTGGCCCCCGGCGACCCTGCCTGGGAGGAGGGGTGAACCCCCACAGCCGCTTGGAAAAGCGCCCCCGCCAGGCCTCCGCCATATCCGGAGAGACCGTTAGTCCTTCCATAGGAAAACCTGATCAAAGCTTTCATACTAGTTCTTGAAAAAAAGCTTTCAAAGCTTTTTATAGCGCCGCAGGCGCGTCAAGAACTTATGAGACGGCTTTTGCGGCAGACTGCCGCAAAAGGGCGACGCTGACAGCGGCGCCTTCTTGATAAAAATCAAAGATTTTTATCAAGAAAGAGTATCAAAGCTTTGATCGCGCGAAGCACGTCAAGTTTTTATTTAGACGGCGTGACACACGGTACGCGTGTCACCAGTTTGCGAGGCATGCGGGATTGCCAAGAAAGCCTTTCCTTTGCAATCCGGATCAGGGGGAGATCGCGGTCCTGCCCAGCCCGGAGCTTCCCATGAAATTGGCGGGCAAAGCCCAGCGCGGAAGTTCGGGTCTCCGGACAGCAGGCTCTTTCATTCCGCCTTGCCGGGCCATCGTGGAAAAACCGGGGCGCTCCGCGGCAGTTCCTCTCCCATCTGTAATATTCTCGTGCAGATATCCTCCTGGTATTCTCTCAAAGGCTGCAGTCCGCCTTCCTATTATAATGCACCCAGCAAAAACCCGCAACCCTCAGAATCATGCCCGCCGCCGGCAGGAGGCCCCGTCCCAAGGCTCCCTCCCGGAAAGGAAGGGCTGAAAGGACCTGGGGGATTGCGTCCCGGCAACACCCGCACCAGGATAGAACATAACCGCAAACAGCAGCCGGGCCTGCAGCGAGCCGGCAGTTTCCACCCGCCCCGGGGCGCGCAACCCCTGTGGGGGATACATGTGTGCTTTGCTGCGTCCGGGAATGGCGGGCCGGCGAGCTTCGCTCCTGCAAGGACAAAAAGGCCCGGCGGCATTTGCCGCCGGGCTGCTGCTTTTGGAAAACGCCTGTCATACTAGGATCCATGAAAAACAAGACAATGGTCTTGTTTTGATAGCGCCAACGGCGCGTTGGATTCTTAGGAAACGCACCGACGC
>CAMBID010000200.1 GCA_945867445.1 uncultured Clostridia bacterium
TGGCTGAATTCCATAAAAGCGGCTCAAAGGAGCCGTTTTTATGGAATTGCGCGGCTACCGCCGCGCGAATAAACCGCAAAGCGGTTTATTCAGCAGACATTAGTATAACACCTTGACCATAAATATGCAAGGTATTCCGTATATACAGGATGGGGAATTAACAATTTGTCCACCGGGGCGAAGGGAGAGGCCGCCGGCGCTCCGGCGGCCTCTCCCGCTCTCTCAAGGGGCGTATCCGCCCTGTTGTCTCACCAGGTCCGGTGGGCCAGGCTGTCCGCCAGCTCCCGGAGGAATTCGGTGTCTCCCCGCCAGGCCCCCTGGTCTAGAGCGGCCTTTGCCTGCTCCGTCAGAGCCAGGACCCGGTTTTCGCACTCCTCCGTCCCCAGAAGAGTCACATAGGTGGTTTTCCCCTGCTGGGCATCGGAGCCGATCGGCTTACCGAACTCCGCCTGGTCTCCGATGACATCCAGAATATCGTCACGGATCTGGAAAGCCTGTCCCAGGTAGGTGGCGTAGGCCTTAGCGGCATCCATGCAGGTATCATCCACCGCCCGGTGGCCGGAGGAGGCCATAACGCCCATCATGCAGGCCGCCCGCAGCAGGGCGCCGGTCTTTCTGTCGTTGATGGCGGAGAGCTCCTCCAGGGTGTGGGGCTGGCCGTCCCCCAGAGTGTCATCGTACTGGCCGCCGCACATGCCGCCCTCTCCGGCGGCAGCGGCCAGGAAGCCGGCGGCCAGGGCTGGGGCGTACTTCCCCTCCCCCCGCCAGGGGCCTTTGGCGAAAAGCGCCGTCTGGAAGGCCGCCGCCTGGAGGGCGTCGCCCGCCAGCGTGGCCACACACTCGCCGAAGACCTTGTGGTTGGTAGGCTTGCCCCGGCGAAGGTCGTCATTATCCATACAGGGAAGGTCGTCATGGATCAGAGAGTAGGTGTGAAGCATCTCCACGGCGCATCCAAAGTCCAGGGCCTCCTCCATGGTCCCTCCGGCGGCCTCACAGAACTTCATGGTGAGGATGGGCCGGATTCGCTTGCCCCCGGCCAGGAGGCTGTAGCGCATGGCCTCCTGCAGGCCATCCCCGGGAAAGAATTCCCGGAGGCGCGCTTCCACCATTTCCCTGGCCCGGGTCATTTCCTTGGTAAGCTCCATCTTTCCTTACTCCTCCGTTTCCAGGGACTGCTCCACGGGAGCCCCGTCGGGCCCCTTCATGAGCTTGACCACCTTCTGCTCGGCACGGTCCAGCTCCCGGGTGCACTCCCCTACCAGCCGCGTCCCCTCCTCAAAGAGAGCCAGGGACTCCGCCAGGGGGGCGTCCCCCTTCTCCAGAGCGGTCACAATCTCCTCCAGCCGCTGGAGCTTGGCCTCAAAGTTTCGTCTTTCTGCCATGCGTGCTCTCCTTTCCAAAGGGCTGCTCCACGCGGGACGTAAAGCCGCCCTCTCCCAGTGTGACAGTGACGGTGTCCCCCACCGAAATGTCACGGTATGTCTTCAGTATCCTGCCCTCGGCATCCCGGGCCACGGCATAGCCCCGCCCCAGGACCTTCAGTGGGCTCATGGCATCCAGCGCCGCGGAGATGGCCGCGAAGCGCTGCCGCTTCCGGACCAGCTGTCCCTGACTGAGATCCCCCAGCCGCTGCTGCCGGTGCACGAGCTCCATCCGCTTGTCCTGGATAAAAGCCATGGGCTCCGTCAGGCAGCGCTTGGCGGCAAAGTCCGTAAGACGCTGCCGCTCCGCAGCCAGGCGCTTTTCCTGGCTCTTGGTAAGCCGCTGCTGTGAACTCAAAAGAAAGCGCCGGAGCTCCATCTGATCCGGCACGGCGGTCTCCGCCGCGTGGGAGGGCGTGGACGCTCTCACATCCGCCACAAAATCCGAAATGGTGACATCCGGCTCATGGCCCACGGCGGAGATCACTGGTATTTTGCAGGCAGAGATGGCTCTCGCCACCCGCTCGTCGTTGAAGGCCCAAAGGTCCTCCAGCGATCCGCCGCCCCGTCCGGTGATGATCACATCCCCGATCTGCCAGCGGTCGGCGTAGCGGATGGCCCCCGCGATCTCCGCCGGGGCCTCCGCTCCCTGGACCCGGACAGGCAGGAGAATGACCTTCGCCAGCGGGTACCGTCGCCGGAGGATACGGATCATGTCGTAGACCGCCGCCCCGGCAGGGGAAGTCACAATGGCAATGCGCTCCGGATACTCCGGCAGCGGCTTCTTCCGCGCCGGATCGAAGAGCCCCTCCGCGTAGAGCCGGGCCTTCAGCTGCTCAAAGGCCACCGCCAGGTCTCCCGCTCCCTCGGGGATCATCTCCTCGGCATAGAGCTGATAGGCTCCGTCCCGGGGGAAGACGCTGACCCGGCCCGTCACCACCACCTTCATGCCGTTCTCCGGCCGGAAGCGGAGGCGAAGGGCGGAGCCCTTGAACATCACGCAGCGCAATGCCCCCTCCGGGTCCTTCAATGTGAAGTAGTGGTGGCCGGATGGGTAGATCTTATAGTTGGAGAGCTCACCCCGGACGGCCAGGTTCCGCAGCAGCGGGTCGTTATCCAGCAGGAGCTTCACCACCCCGTTGAGCTCGCTGACGCTGATGATCCGGCGCTCCAAGGCGCTCCCTCCCCTCGTTCTGATACTCTTTCTTGATAAAAATCTTTGATTTTTA
>CAMBID010000201.1 GCA_945867445.1 uncultured Clostridia bacterium
AGCGGCGCCTTCTTGATAAAAATCAAAGATTTTTATCAAGAAAGAGTATTACAGCTGCCGGATGGCGTAGTAGACAGCCAGGGCAAACAGCAGCACCGCCACGCCATACATACAGTAGTAGGCAGCCACGGAGCTCACCAGGGCGATCACCGTGGTGACGGCGGAAATGCCGCAGGCGGCATAGATAGGCAGGGTGTCGAAGTTCTCCTCCAGCAGGCGGAGCCTGCCCAGAACCCCTTGGGAGCGGCTGAGCTTCCAGGTCAGCGCCGCCAGGACGGCAAGGCAGACCAGGAAGATCACAGCCCCCGTCAGCACACGGCCGTTCCAATAGACGCTGCCCACGCCCTTGCGGCAGATCCAGAGCACCGCGAGATCCAAACCCAGGACGATGAGAGCCCAGGCGCACTCCCGGTCGTAGAGGTACCAGAGGATGGCCATGAGGGCTGCCGCCGGCACCGCCACAGACAGCAGGGTGATGGGGCTTGCGTAATACCGGCTGACCAGCCAGCCGGTCAGCGCCACGAAGGCCCCCAGCTCCAGCACCATGCCGGAGACGGCCCGCTTCCAGCCCGGAGTCTTCCGGAAAACGCAGAACGCCGCGCCGCCCAGGACGGCCACACCCAGGCCCAGCCAAACGGAGAGCTTCAGGTAGTCATACCAGGCCAGGACCTCGTCCAGGCTGCCGTAGATCCAGCAGGTATGCATCAACAGCAGGTAGAGCTCGGCCAAGCAGCCCAGCAGCAGCGCCCGGGTGGCGCCCCGCCAGGGCTCGCTCTTTCTCTTTCCTCTCTTTTCAGGCTTCTTCGTCATGGAACGACCTCCAGCGATTCTCTTTCGGCGCCCCGGTTCCCAAGGGCGGCCCTGCGTATGGCAGGGGCATTCTTCGATATTATAGCAGGCTCCCCTCCCTTTTGCAAGTCTTTCCGCCCCGCTCCGTCTTTTTGCCGGGAAAGGGGCGGGATAGGCGCTGTTTCCCGTACTTTCCGCCTTGTGGAGCGGCCCTGCGTATGCTATAATAAAGTATTACAAGTCCAGAACCGGCGCTGGCCGCCGTTCACTTCCTGATAAGGTTTTTGAGGTGCCTGCATGAAACGATCCCTCCTTCCCCTGCTTCTCATCCTGCTGCTGACGGGATGCGGTACCACTGCGGAGAACTCCGCCTCCGTGGAGTTCTTCGCCATGGATACCGTGATGCGCCTGGAGACCCCGGGCCTCAGCGATCCCGCCGCCGTCACCGCCGCCCGGGACGCGGTGGAGGAACTGGACGCCATCCTTTCCCGGACGAAGGAGGAGAGTGAAATTTCCCGGCTCAACGCCGCGAACGGGGAGGCGGCGGTGCTCTCCTATCCCGCCGCCGCCCTGCTGGCGGCGGCCCGGGAGTACTGTTTTGCGACGGATGGGGCCTTTGACTGCACCATCGCCCCGGTGATGGACGCCTGGGGCTTCACCACGGACGCGCCCCGCATCCCGGACGCGGAGACCCTGGCCTCCCTCCTGCCCCTTGTAGACAGTGGGAGCCTTCCCATCGAGCCCCCGCCCCCCGGCGGGAGCGCCGAAGCCCGGCTCTTCCCCGGGCAGGCGGTAGACCTGGGCGGCATTGCCAAGGGCTACGCCTCGGACTGCGTGGAGGCCGTCCTGCGGCGAAACGGCGCGGAGCGGGCCATGGTCTATCTTGGCGGCAACGTGCTGGTTCTGGGCAGTAAGGCCGACGGCTCTCCCTGGCGGGTGGCGGTCCAGGACCCGGAGGACACCAGCTCCTACGCCGGGGTCCTGTCCCTCACGGACGCCTTCGCCGTCACCTCCGGCGGCTACCAGCGGTACTTTGAGGAAGGCGGGGTCCGCTACCAGCACATTTTGGACCCCGGGACCGGGTATCCCGCCGAGAGCGGCCTCACCTCTGTAACGGTGGTGGCCGGCGCCAACGGGGCAAGCTACCATTCTGAAACGCCGCCCCCCGCCAACGGCGCCATGTGTGACGCCTTCTCCACCGCCCTTTTCGTCATGGGCGAGAAGAGAGCCATCGACTTCTGGCGGAGCTGCGGCTACGACTTTGAGCTGGTTCTCGTGACTGAGGACGGGCGCGTTCTGGTGACCGAAGGGCTCCAGGACCGCTTTGAGCAAACGGAAGGGAGCGCTTACCGCTATGAAGTTATCCAACGTGCGGACGAAGCCCGCCCCGGCTGACCTGCTGGTGGCGGCGGCCATTGTGATCCTGGCCGTCCTCTGCGGTTTCCGGGTCTGGCTGCCCCAGGGAGGCAGCGGGGCGCTCACCGCCGTGGTCACCATCGACGGGCAGGAAGCCGACCGCTTCCCGGTCTCCCAGGAAGAGCTCTTCTCCCCCCGGACGTACACCAATCGCGGCTACACCCTCACCGTCGTCCCTGCCGGGGACAGCGGGGCCCTCTCCGCCCCCAACGGGCTCTGCGTGCTGGAATCCGACTGCCCCAACCAGGACTGTGTCCACAGTGGGGTCATCACCAGGGCGGGGCAGAGCATTGTCTGCCTCCCGGCCCGCATTGTCATTGAGCTGCATGGCGGCAGCGGGGACGGTGTGGACGCCGTTCTGGGTTAGGGGGTGTCGGGATGAAAACAACCACCAGCCAGCTGACCCTCTGCGCCATGCTGACGGCCTTGGCC
>CAMBID010000202.1 GCA_945867445.1 uncultured Clostridia bacterium
CGTCCGGGAGGACATGGACGGCCGGGTGGACGGCATCGTGGACGGCGGCCCCTGCGCCGTGGGGGTAGAGTCCACCATCCTGGACCTCACCTGCGACCCGCCCCGGCTCCTGCGCCCCGGCGGACTGCCCCTGGAGGAGCTGGAGGCCGTCCTGGGCCACGTGGAGATCGATCAGGCCGTCACCGCCCCCCTGAAGGCGGGGGAGCAGCCCAAGGCCCCCGGCATGAAGTACCGCCACTACGCCCCCAAGGCCCCGGTGACGGTGGTCGCCGGCGGACCCGAGGCTTCGGCGGAGGAGATCGCCCGCCGCCTCCGGCCCGGGGACGGCGTCATCTGCTTCGATGAGTTTGCCCACCGCTTTGCGGGCCACACCGTGGAGACTCTGGGCCCCAAGGGCGACAAGAGCGTCCAGGCCCAGCGCCTCTTCGACGCCCTCCGGGCCTTTGACAGCGTGGAGGTGGGGCAGATCTATGCCCAGTGCCCGGACCACAGGGGCCTTGGCCTTGCCATTGGCAACCGCCTGAAGAAAGCCGCCGGCTTCCACATCGTGGACGCGGACTGCCCCCGGGTGGTGCTGGGCCTCACCGGCGGCACCGGCGCGGGGAAGACCAGCGCGCTGAAGGCCATTGAGGCCCTGGGCGGCAGGACCATCGACTGCGACGCCCTCTACCACACGATGCTCCGGACGGACGAGTCCCTGCGCCAGGCCCTTGCGCGGGAGTTCGGGCAGGAGACCTTCCTGCCGGACGGCAGCCTCAACCGCCCATACCTGGGCAAGCGTGTCTTCTCCCGGCAGGAGCGGCTGGCCCGGCTCAACGAGATCGTCTATGCCGCCATTGTGCCGGAGGTGGAGCGGCAGGTGGAGAGCGGGGACTGCCCCCTCTGGGCCATCGACGCCATCAACCTGCTGGAGAGCGGCATAGCCCGCCTCTGTGACCGTACGGTGGCGGTGACCTCCCCCATGGAACTGCGGCTCCGGCGGATCATGGCCCGGGACGGCATCGACGAGGGCTACGCCCGCCTGCGGATCAGCGCCCAGCGGACGGACGACTACTACCGGGAGCACTGCGACCTGGAGCTCTGCAACGACGCCGCCGCGCCGGAGGAGTTTGAAGAGAAAGCGAAGCGCTTTTTTGAAAAGATCATTGAGACCGTGAAGGAGGAAAAACAGCATGGCCGATAAGACCAAGGACCTCAAGAAGAAGCTCTTTTCCCAGAAGAAGAACGGCTGGGACCGCGTCAGCGCCGCGGAGAGCAAGAAGATCGACGCCTACTGCAAGCGCTACATGGCGTTCCTGGACGCCGGCAAGACCGAGCGCCTCTGCGCGGCGGAGGCCATCCGCCTGGCCGAGAAGGAGGGCTACGTCCCCTACGAGCGGGGGATGGCCCTCAAGAGCGGCGACAAGGTCTATGTCTGCAACCGGGGCAAGGGCGTGATGCTGGCCCATCTTGGCAGCAAGCCCCTGGAGGAGGGCGCCCAGATCACCGCCGCTCATATCGACTCCCCCCGCCTGGACCTGAAGCCCAACCCCCTCTATGAGGACAATGAGCTTGCCTACTTCAAGACCCACTACTATGGCGGCATCCGCAAGTATCAGTGGCCCACCATCCCCCTGGAGCTTCACGGCGTGGTGATCCTGGCGGACGGGACCAAGAGGACCGTCAACATCGGCGGCGACGCGGGCGACCCCAAGCTGGTCATCACGGATCTTCTGCCCCACCTGGGCGGCGAGCAGAACAAGAAGCCCCTGCCTGAGGGAATCAGCGGCGAGCAGCTGAACTTACTGCTGGGCAGCCGCCCCGTGGGCGATGAGGACGCGGGCCAGCGGGTGAAGCTGGCGGTGCTCCAGCTCCTCCACGAGAAGTACGGCATCACCGAGGATGACTTTAACTCCGCCGAGCTGGAGGCTGTCCCCGCCGTCAATGCCTGCGAGATCGGGCTGGACCGCTCCCTCCTGGGCGCCTACGGCCATGACGACCGGGTCTGCGCCTATGCCGCCCTCCAGGCCCTCTTCGACCTGAAGGAGACCCCGGAGCATACCGCCGTCTGCGTCCTGGCCGACAAGGAGGAGATCGGCTCCGACGGCGTCACCGGCATGCAGTCCGCCGCCTTCGATACCTTTATGGAGGACCTCTGCGCCGCCCAGGACGTTCCCCTGCGGGTCTGCTACGAGAAGTCCTTCTGCCTCAGCGCGGACGTCACCGCCGCCTACGATCCCAACTTCGCCGATGTTTTTGAAAAGCGCAACGCGGCTCTGGCCTGCTATGGTGTGGGGATCGCCAAGTATACCGGTTCCCGGGGCAAGGGCGGCGCTTCCGATGCCGACGCCGAGACCGTGGGTTATGTCCGCCGCCTTTTCGAGGCCAATGACGTCATCTGGCAGATCGCGGAGCTGGGCAAGGTGGACGCCGGCGGCGGCGGCACCGTCGCCATGTATATGGCCAACCGCAACATTACCACCATCGATGCCGGCGTGCCTGTCCTCAGCATGCACGCCCCCTTCGAGGTGGTCTCCAAGCTGGACTGCTACGAGACCTACAAGGCCATGAAGGCGGTCTACGAGGCAAAGTGATACTAGTTCTTGATAAAAAGCTTTCAAAGCTTTTGATAGCGCCGCAGGCGC
>CAMBID010000203.1 GCA_945867445.1 uncultured Clostridia bacterium
GGCCCGCCGCCCCGGCGCGCACTCGATGACGGCCTGGGCGCACTTCCCCTTCGCCGCGGAGAGCAGCAGCGCCGTCAGGCGTCCGGCATAGCCCCGGCCCCAGGCGGAACGCCGCAGCACTCAGCCCAGTTCCACGGCGTCCGCTTCGCCGTAGCGGTGGAAGATGACGCAGCCGAGAAACTTCCCATCCTCCTCCGCGGCGTAGAGGAGGGGCGGCTGGGAAAGCCCCGCCGTCCGCAGGAGATCCGCCGCCCTCTCGCGGTCATAGGGCGGCTCCAGATACCGCATCACCGCCGGGTCAGAGAGTAGGGCGAAGAGCTCGTCCAGATCGTCCTCCCGGAAGCGCCGGACCGCCAACCCGCCTTCGGCGCAGAGGGCCTCATTCGCCACGGCTGTACTTCCCAAACCAGTCTGTGATCTCCTGCAGCCGCCGGACGCGGTGGGCAGGCTTGCCGGAACGGGAGAGCTCATGGTTCTCCCCGTGGAAGAGGCAGAGCCGGGTGGGCACGCCCCGGTCCGCCAGGGCCGTGTACATCTGGATACCCTCCGCCATGGGGCAGCGGTAGTCCTCGTCGGAGTGGATGAAAAGGGTGGGCGTCGTGACATTTCCGGCGTAGCAGAGGGGGGACTGGCGCAGCAGGGCCTCCCGGCCCTCCGGGGTGAAGACATCCCCGTGGCACTGATCCGGCGCGAAGAAGTAGCCGATGTCCGAGACGCCGTAGAAACTCAGCCAGTTGGAGATGGAGCGCTGGGACGCCGCGCAGCAGAAGCGGTCCGTGTGGCCGATGATCCAGTTGGTCATGAAACCGCCGTAGCTGCCGCCGGTCAGGCAGACCCGCTTGGGGTCGATCTGGGGATAGGCCGTCAGCACGGCGTCGGCAAAGTCCATCAGGTTGCGGTAGTCCGTCTCGCCGTAGTGGCCGAAGATGTCCAGAAAAGCGTTGTCCCGGCCGTCGCTGCCCTTGGGATTGCAGAAGAAGACAAAGTAGCCCATATTGGCCCAGAGCTGCATCTCGTGGTAGAAAACCGGGCCGTAGACGGTCTTGGGCCCGCCGTGAATGTCAAAGACGGCGGGATAGGTCTTTTCGGGATCAAAATCCTTGGGCGGCAGCACCCAGCCGCCGATGGTGAGTCCCTCGCTCTCCACGCTGAGGGCGCGGAAGGGCGCGATGTACTTCCCCTTGAGGGCGGCATCGTTGAAATGGCTGAGCCGTTTGACCTTTCCGGTTTTGAGATCGGCCTGCCAGAGCTCCTGGAGGCGCCCGTCGTACATGGCCACCATCAGGGCCTTCTCCTCCGTGGGGGAGACGGTGACGCAGTCGATGCTGCCGTCCCTGGTGACCACCGGCCGGGACTGGCCCAGGGCGTCGATGCAATAGAGGTGGGAGCTCCCCTCCCGGGTGGTGAGGTGGTAGAAGACGTCCCCCTTGGCCTCCCCCTGGCGGCCGCCGCCCAGGCGGCAGTCGCTGCCCACGGAGGAGTACATGCTGCACTCCTCCCGGCGAAGGAGGGTCAGCTCCCCGGTCTCCCGGTCCACCCGGTAGACGTCGCTGTTCTGATTGCCGCCGTGGGCGGGGTCGATGGTGGCAAAGGCCCAGAGTTCCTCCCCCACCGCCTGGAGCCCCAGCTCGCACTTCTCCGGCAGGGGGAAGCGCAGCAGCTCGCCGCTGCGCCAGTTGAGCCGGCACAAGCGGTCCGCCGCCAAGGGCATCCGGCTCTCGTAGCGCCGGCCAGTGAACCAGGCATCGTCCCCCAAAACCTCCACGCTGTCCACATTGAAGAAGGCGTCCTCCGTCACCCGGCGGATCTCCCAGGGATCAAGGGAGATCCGGAAAAGGGCCTGGCGGCGCTTGTTGATCACGCCCTCGCCGTTGCCCCAGAAGGGGATCTCATCGAAAACCTCGTAGTCCTTCTCGGCGGCGTACTCCTTGGCGACCTCCGCCCGAGCGGCGTCCGTCATCTCAAAGTAGTCCGGCCGCCGGGCGTCGATGCTGCCCAGGGCCAGATATACTCCCTCCCCCAGGGGCCTCAATCCCGTGGCGGCAAAGGGCAGGGTGAAAGCTGGCAGGGCCTCGCCGCCGCTCATCGACAGGCGGTAGTAGGCCGTGAACTCCTCCCGGGCCTCCCGGCGCTTCCTCTCCTTGGCGGACCGGTCCGCCGGAAAGAGGATATGGTCCGCGTCCTCCCAGCAGAAAGCCCCCTCCTTCCCCAGGTCCGTCAGCTGCCGCAGCTGCCCGTCCCAGAGCCAGAGCCGCCGCTCATAGCTGTTCTCCTCCTCATTGGCATTGGAAACGACAAAGGCCGCCTTTCCCCCGTCCGGCGCGTACTGCACGCCGGAGAGGAATCGGTAGTTCAGAAAATCCTTCAGCTTCAGGGCTTTCATACATTATCCTTTCTCTGGGTCATTCTTCCCCAGACCGATTTTCTCCGTCAGCTCCGTGAGCTTGCGCAGAGGGCCGCCGCTGCTGTGGGCCTCCTCCCTGGCCTCCTCCACCGCCGCCTGGAGATTGCTGCGGAAGAGGGTGGCAAGAGCGTTGAAGAGGGCGTCCCTTGTGTCTTTCTCCATGTCCTTCATGGCCCGGACCATGGCGCCGGCGGCCCGGAACCCCTCCTCCTTC
>CAMBID010000204.1 GCA_945867445.1 uncultured Clostridia bacterium
CACGGAGCGGCACCTGAACCATATCGCCATCTACCCCGCCAGCCACTACGTTACGACGAAGGACAAGATGGACCGGGCCATCGGGGAGATCAAGCGGGAGCTGGCAGACCAGGTGAAGGTCTTTGAGGACCAGGGAAAGCTGGTGGAGGCCCAGCGCATCCGCCAGCGGACGGAGTACGACATGGAGATGCTGACGGAGCTGGGCTACTGCACCGGCATCGAGAACTACTCCCGGATGATCTCCGGCCGGCCGGTGGGCTCCGCCCCCATGACCCTGCTGGACTTCTTCCCCAAAGACTTCTTGCTCTTCGTGGACGAGAGCCATGTGACGCTGCCCCAGGTGCGGGCCATGTACAACGGCGACCACGCCCGGAAGGACAGTCTCGTGCAGTACGGTTTCCGCCTGCCCTGCGCCTACGATAACCGCCCCCTGAAGTTCGAGGAGTTTGAGCAGCGCATCCACCAGGCCATTTACGTCTCCGCCACCCCGGGGCCCTATGAGACGGAGCGGGCGGGGCAGATCGTGGAGCAGGTCATCCGGCCCACGGGCCTTCTGGACCCGGAGGTGGAGGTCCGGCCCGTGGAGGGGCAGATCGACGACCTGCTGGAGGAGATCCGCACCCGGGCGGAGAAAAACGAGCGGGTGCTGGTGACCACCCTCACCAAAAAGATGGCGGAGGACCTGACGGCCTACCTGCGGGGCAGCGGCGTCCGGGTGCGGTACATGCACTCCGATGTCCAGACCATCGAGCGGATGGAGATCATCCGGGACCTGCGGCTGGGGGAGTTTGACGTGCTGGTTGGCATCAACCTGCTGCGGGAGGGCCTGGATCTGCCGGAGGTGAGCCTCGTCGCGGTGCTGGACGCGGACAAGGAGGGCTTCCTCCGCAGCGAGACCAGCCTCATCCAGACCATCGGCCGGGCGGCCCGGAACGCCGAAGGCAAGGTCATCCTCTACGCCGACACCGTCACCCCCTCCATGCGGGCGGCCATGGACGAGACCGCCCGCCGCCGGGACATCCAGATGGCCTACAACCAGGCCCACGGCATCGTGCCCAGGACCATCATCAAGGACGTCCGGGACGTGCTGGAGATCTCCAGGACGGAGGAGGACGAGCGGAAGAAGCGGGAGCGGAAGCACAAAATGACGGATGCCGAGCGCGCCGCCGAGATCGCCAGGCTGGAAAAGCAGATGAAGGAAGCCGCCAAGATGCTGGAGTTCGAGTACGCCGCCATCCTGCGCGACCGCATCATGGAACTGCGGGGGAAATAAGAATTATGACGAAACAACTGCCAAAGCTGAAATGCCTCAACGCCCTGGACCTGAAGCTGCTGGCCATGGCCCTGATGCTGTGCGACCACCTGTGGGCCACCGTTGTGCCGGGGGCCATGTGGCTGACCAACCTGGGGCGGCTGGCCTTCCCCATCTTCGCCTTCCAGATCGCGGAGGGCTGGGCACACACCCACGACCAGAGAGGATACCGGAGAAGAATATTTTTCTGGGCGCTGGTCACCGAGATCCCCTTCAATCTGATGTACGGGGGCGGCATCGTTTATCCCTTCCACCAGAACGTGCTGTTCACCTTCTGGCTGGCCCTGCTGTGCCTGACCTTTATGGAGTGGGCGGGAAAACGGGGCCGGGTTGCCTTCTGGCTGGGGGCGGCCCTGGCCTGCGTTATGGGCTACTGTCTGGGTTTTCTGACCATGGCGGACTATTTCGGCTACGGCGTGCTGACGGTGCTGCTGTTTTCCCTGGTCCGGGACCTGCCTCTGCGCCCCCTGTGGCAGCTGGCGGGGCTGGCCTGCATCAACTTGGGTATGATGAAGGGGATGACCTGCCCGGTGACCCTGCTGGGCCATTCGGTGGACATTCCCCAGCAGTCCCTGGCCCTGCTGGCGCTCATCCCCATCTGGCTGTATAGCGGCGAGCAGGGCCCCCACAATACGGCCATCCGCCGGGCCTGTTACGCCTTCTATCCCGTCCATATGCTGGTGCTGGCCATCCTGTGGCTGTACGTACTGAACTGAAAGGAGGAACGACCATGGCAAAGCAAAAGGAAGAAAAAACCAACGTCATGCGGCTTTTAGAGCAGCGCGGCATCCCCTATACCGCCCACAGCTACCCGGCGGACGGGCCGGTGGACGGCGTGTCCGTGGCCGCCTTCCTGGGCCGGGACGCGGAGCAGGTCTTCAAGACTCTGGTTTGTCAGGGGGCTTCCGGGGCCCACTATGTCTTCGATATCCCGGCGGCGGAGAGCCTGGACCTCCGGAAGGCGGCCAGGGCCGTGGGAGAGAAGTCCGTCGCTATGCTCCACCAGAAGGAGCTGCTGCCTTTGACCGGCTATGTCCACGGCGGGTGCTCCCCCGTGGGGATGAAAAAGCCCTTCCCCACGGTCTTCCACGAGACGGCGGTGTTATTTGACACCATCTGCGTTTCCGCTGGGAAGGTGGGGCATCAGGTGGAGGTGGAGCCCGGAAAGCTCATCGCCTTCCTGGGAGCGGACACGGCGGATATCGTGGCGGACGTCTGATACGACTCTCCCATTAAAATAAGATAGTTGAATGGGAACCGCCGCGCTTTGCGCGTCGGTGCGTTTCCTAAGAATCCAACGC
>CAMBID010000205.1 GCA_945867445.1 uncultured Clostridia bacterium
CCCCCGACCTGCTGATTACAAATCAGCTGCTCTACCGGCTGAGCTACACCAGCAAACCGGCAGCATGGACAATCTTAGCAGATTGCCCCCGCTTTGTCAATCACTTTTTCCGAGGAACGCAAATTTTTTTCAGAAAGGCGGCGATCATGTGAGAGTACGCAAGGCTTTGGAGGAGGAAGCGCCTCCCGGTGCAGCTTTTGCGGCAGGGAGCTGGCGCTGGGCAGGCCCTACTGGTACATCAGCGGCTGGTACCTCTGCCCGGACTGCCTGCCGGACTTTGCCCAGGCGGAATACCGGAGCTTCCGGCACTTCCGGGAGGAGGGGATGGAATGACCCTCTCCGAGATGTCCCTCTCCTACCGGGACAGCGCGGAGGTACTGCGCCTGCGGCTCATCGAGCTGCGGTTAGCCCGGAGGCAATGCCGGACCCGGAAGCAGATCCAGGCCCTGGACGCGCGGATCCGGGCGCTGTCCCCCCTGCTGCGGCAGTGCCGGGAGCTGGCGGCGCTGACACAGCACTACTACGAAAGGAGTTGTCCCCCGAATGAGCACTACCGCTGTTAAGTCCGCGCCGAAGGCCGTCTCCCGGGATACCTGCCGCTCCGGCGAGGTGCCCGGCGACTGGGAGCGCTGGCTCGAAACCCGGGGGGAGACCGACGATCTCCGGCAGGAGCGGCTGCGCCGGGGCCTCCGCCGGGCCCGGCGGGAGGAGCTGACGGAGCGGCAGCGGCAGGTGCTGGCCCTCTGCTACGACCAGGGGCTCAGCGTTACGGAGGCAGCCAGGCGCCTGGGGGTCTGCCCCTCCACCGTGTCCCGGACGCTGCAGCGGGCCCGGCAGCGGCTCTACCGCTGCCTCCGCTACGGGCTCTGACGGGGCGGGACAGACGGGCAGGTTTCTCTTGTATTTTTTCCCTGTTCCTTTTATAATGGAGGGAAACGGGGGCTCTCCCCGCCACAAAGGAGGATGAGGACCCATGATCGACCGTCTGCTGCACCACCCGGGCCTTCGGCTGCTGGCCGCAATCTTCGGCACGTTGCTCTGCGCCCTGGGCGTGAACCTCTTCATTGTGCCCCTGGGCTTCTATACCGGCGGCCTCATGGGCTTTTGTCAGATTTTGCGGACGCTGCTCCTCAGCGGACTGAACTTTACCCTGGGCACCTTTGATTTGGCCGGTATCCTCTACTTTCTCATCAACATCCCCATCCTAATCTACGCCTGGCACCTCCTGGGCCACGGCATGGTGCTGCGGACCCTGGTCTGCACGGTCACGAGTTCCCTCTTTTACGCCGTGGTCCCCATTCCGGCCGTCCCCATCATGGATGACCCCCTGACGGCGTGCCTCCTGGGCGGCATCTTCGTAGGCGTGGGCAGCGGCGTGGTGCTGACCTGCTCGGCAACGGTGGGCGGACTGGACATCGTGGGCGTCTGCCTCTCCCACAAGGGCGTTTCCATCAGCGTGGGCCGCTTCAACATCGGCTTTAACGCGGTGCTTTACGCCGTCTGCCTCTTCCTTTTCAGCCCGGAGGTCACCATCTACTCCATCATCTACAACTTCTTCGCCGCCATCGTCATGGACCGAATGCACCAGCAGAACGTCAGCGTCCAGGTGGTCATCTTCACCCACGCCGACGAGGTGGCCATCTCCCAGTCCATCATCGACAAGCTGGGCCGGGGCGTTACCTATTGGGAGGGCGTGGGCGCCTACACCGGAGAGAATGTCCATGTGCTCTGCGTCTGCCTCTCCAAGTATGAGATCGAGGAGCTCCGCCGGGTGGTCCACGCCGTGGACCCCCACGCTTTCCTGGTGGTGGAGGAAGGCATCCGCGTGGAGGGATTCTTCTTCAAACGGCAGTGAGCTTTCTGTAATTACCACACAAATTAGGCTTCTTCCGAAATGCATTTGATCATCCTGATTCGCTTTGCTGCAGGCGGCGGAAGCATTCGGTTCAGTGGGCAAAAATGTTTTGCCATTTTGCGGTTTTCCCGGCAGGTCCGGATTTTCTGCGATGAAAAAGCAGCTCGAATTTTCGGACCGGTCAATGAAAGGGAGACAAAGAGGGAACCGTTCAAATCCTTTGGCGTTGATAAAATGGCTTCTGCGGCGTGCGTCCCGCGCGGCTTCCCCGGAGGAAGCGGAACGAGAGCGTCGGCACCCACACCATCGAGATGTTCTGCCGCATCCTGGACTGCCGGGCGGCGGATGGGAGGGAGGCTACCCCGGAGGGAAGAAAATCAGCGGAAGGGCGCTGCCTTTCCGCTGATTTTTGTTGGAGTTCGCTTCTGCTACGGTGCGGCGGTTCCCATGAAACTATCTTACTCATGGGAGAGTAGTATCAGTGCCCCGCCGATCCCTCAGGCGGCCTGCGGGGACAAAGGACAGGGCGCGGTCAATCCCGGAGCTCCCCGGCCAGGCGGCCGCTGCTCCAGGCCCACTGGAGGTTGTAGCCGCCGCAGTCGCCGTCGATGTCCAGGACCTCCCCGGCGGCGTAGAGGCCGGGGACCAGGCGGCTCTGCAGGGTCTCGGGGTCAAACTCCTCCGTGCGGATGCCGCCGGCGGTGACCTGGGCCCCCTCAAAGCCCAGGGTGCCCTGGACCGGCAGGGTG
>CAMBID010000206.1 GCA_945867445.1 uncultured Clostridia bacterium
CCCCCGTCCGGCGGCAGGATGTTGCTGCCCTTGCCCAGAAGGATGGGCCGGGCGCCGCACTCCTCCGCCAGCTGCAGCAATATCACCAGCTGCTCCCCGTTTTTCGGGAAGGCCATCCGCCGGGCGGGGCCTCCCACCCGGAAGGAGCAGTGCTCCTGCATCGGCTCTTCCTGCCGCAGGGCGAGGTCCGGCAGGTAGTCTCTGACCTTGCGGTCCAGTTCCTTCTCCCAGGGCATGGTCTTCCCTCCTTACTCTCTCACGGCGCGGTCCAGCAGGGCCGCGCCCACGATGCCGGCGTCGTTTCCCATCTGGGCCCGCACCACCGCCGGAATGACTCCGCCGTGGCGGGCGTAGCTCTCTTTCGCCACGATCTCCCGCAGGGGCTGGAGCAGCAGGCTCTCCGGCGCGGCGGCAACGCCCCCGCCGATGGCTACCCGCTCCGGGTGCAGGAGGTTGATGAGGTTCACGATGCCGCAGCCCAGCTCCTCCGCATACTCCCGGCAGAGATGGACGGCGGGCTGGTCCCCCTTCTCCGCCGCCTGAAAGACGGTGCGGCCGTCCACCGCGCCGTTTTCCTTTGCCACGGTGTGGAGCAGGCTCCGAGGAAAGGCCTCCATCTCCTCCTCCGTCCGGCGGATGAGGCCGGTGGCGGAGGCATACTGCTCCCAGCAGCCCCGGCGGCCGCAGGTGCAGAGGCGGCCGCCCAGATGCGTCACCATGTGACCCACCTCCCCGGCCATGCCGCAGCCGGTGTGGAGCTTCCCGTCCAGGATAAGCCCAGCGCCGATGCCGGTGCCCAGGGTCACCAGCAGGAAGTTCCGGATGCCCCGGCCCGCTCCGCAGAGGGCCTCCCCCACGGCGGCGCAGTCCGCGTCGTTGCCGAGGAAGACCGGCACGTCCAGGATTTCCCGGAACCAGTCGGCAAGGGGCATATCCCGCAGCGGCAGGTTGCAGGTGTAGAGCACCTGCCCTTCCCGGACCGCGCCGGGAATACCGATGCCCACACACTCCAGCTTCCCGGGGCGGACGCCCCCCTGAGCCGCCGCCTTCAGCGCCAGCTCCGCCAGCGTCCGGGCAAAGTCTCTTCCCTCCGCGAAGCGTTCCACCGGGGTGCGGCAGACGGTGAGGATCCTTCCCTCTTCGTCCACCAGGCCTGCCTTGAGATTGGTGCCGCCAACATCAATGCCGATCCGCATTTTCATCGCTCCTTACTTACTGTCCCGCTTGGGCTCCACCGGGTGATTCTGGCCGAAGTCCAGCTGCTTGCCATCCGCCACGGCATCCACCCGGGCGGCCAGCTCCGCCGCGGCGTTGTGACCGTAGTAGCGGTAGCGGTTGTTCATGGCCGCCACCTCCACGATGCTGGCCAGGGCACGGCCCGGCCGCACCGGCACCGTCAGGATGGGTACCTGCACATCCAGGATGGTCTCGTACTGATCCTCCATGCCCCAGCGGTCATAAACCTTCTTGTCGTCCCAGGGCTCCAGCTTGATGATCATGTCGATGAGGGCCGTGGTCTTGACGGCCCTCATGCCGAACATCTGCCGCACGTTGATGATGCCCACCCCCCGGAGCTCGATGAAGTGCCGGATGACCTCCGGCGCGGTGCCCTCCAGCTCGTTGGAGATGCGGCGGATCTCTACGGCGTCGTCCGACACCAGACGGTGGCCCCGCATGATGAGGTCGATGGCCAGCTCGCTCTTGCCGATGCCGGAGTCGCCCATGAGAAGCACGCCAATGCCGTAGATGTCCATCAGGACGCCGTGGCGGGTAACGTAGGGCGCCAGCGCCCGGTTCAGATACTCGATGACGTGACTCGTAAAGTCCACCGTGGTCTCCGTGGAGCGGAGGACAGTGCGGCCATAGGTCTTGGCGGAATCCATGCACTCCGGGAAGCACTCCAGTTCCCGGGAGATGATGAGGGCCGGGATGCCGTAGAGGAAGAGGTCGTCGAAGCACTTGCGCCGGTCCTCGGAGCAGAGACCCTGGAGATACATATGCTCCGCCCGGCCAATGATCTGGAGGCGGTGGGGGTCGAAGTAGTCATAGAAGCCCTGGAACTGCAGGCCCGGACGGTTGAGATCCGAGACGGTAAGCAAAGCCTCCTGCATGTCAGCGCCCTCATGGAGCACCTCCAGCGAGAAATCCTTAATGAATTTTGTGACCTTGACGCCCTTGCCCTTCATGGCGCATCCTCCTTGGTGTCAGCCGGTGGCAGACGGCCTTTCCGGCGCGGTTTTCGCCCAGCTGCCGGGGCACACGGCACCGGAGCTTATCCTTTTTTATTATATATGAATTCCCCGGTTTTCGCAACACTTTCCCAACGGCGGGAAATCGCGGAGTTGTACACATTTTTTTCATTTCCCTCTTGCAATTACCGAATTTTTCTGTTATTATACCAAACGTGCCTGTTCCAGGCACGCTGATTCCCCTACAGCAAGGAGGTGCAACGGATGGCTAAGTGCGAGTTTTGCGATAAGGGTATGACCTTCGGTATCAAGGTCTCTCACTCCCACAGACGTGCCAATCGTCCTTGGAAGCCCAATGTGAAACGTGTCAAGGCTATTGTCAACGGTACGCCTCGCCATG
>CAMBID010000207.1 GCA_945867445.1 uncultured Clostridia bacterium
ACATTGGGGGGCGTGCCCCTGCTTTTCCTCCCCCAGACCGTGGGGGAGCAGGAGGAGCTGGACCGCCGCCGCCGGGCGGAGCAGCCCACGGCCCTCTGGCCCTCCTTCCTCTGGCTGACGCTCTTCCAGGTTTTGACCTGCCTCCAGCTCATCGTAGCGGCGGGGGAGGACCTGAGCCCCGCGCTGCCCGTGACCTTCCTGGGGCTCGCCCTTGTCATGTGGCTCTACTACGCGGCCCTGCGGCTCACCGGCACCGTGGGCTTTGAGATGGAGACCATCGCCTTTTTTCTCTCCACCCTCTCCCTCTCGGTGACGGCGTCGTCGGCGCCCGCTTCCCTTCCCAAGCAGTTTTTCGCGGTGCTGCTGGGCCTGGGGCTCTTCCTGACCCTGGGGGTTTTCCTCCGGGACTTGGAGCGGGTCAGGAAGCTCCGCTGGCTTATGGCCGCGGGGGCCATCGGCTTACTCGGCGTCACGCTGGTGCTGGGGCAGCGGAAGTACGGCGCCACCAACTGGATCAGTTTGGGCGGCATGTCCTTTCAGCCCTCAGAGATCGCCAAGATCTGCTACATCTTTGCCGGCTCCGCCACGCTGGAGCGGCTCTTCCGCCGCCGGAACCTGACGCTCTTTATCGCCCTCACCGGCGGGTGTATCGGGCTGTTGGCTCTCATGAGCGACTTCGGCACCGCCGCCATCTTCTTTGTGACGTTTCTCGTCATCGCCTACCTCCGCTCCGGGGACTTTGCCACCCTGGGCCTCATCTGCGGCGGCGCAGCCTTCGGCGCGGGCATCGTGCTGAAGTTCAAACCCTACATCCTGAGCCGCTTTGCCTCCTGGGGCCACGCCTGGCAGAACACCACCTCCGGCGCGGGCTATCAGCAGAGCCGGACCATGTCCGCCGCCGCCAGCGGCGGGCTTGTAGGCGTGGGAGCCGGCAACGGCTGGCTCCACCGGGTGGGGGCCGGGGACACCGACCTGGTCTTCGGCATGCTCTGCGAGGAGTGGGGACTGCTCATCGCGATCCTGGCGGTGCTGGCCATCGTGACGCTGGCGGTCTTCGCGGCCCGGAGTTGCCGCTCCGGCCGGTCCAGCTACTATACCATCGCCGGCTGCGCGGCAGCGTCTCTGATGGTTTTCCAGACCTGCCTCAATGTCTTCGGGGCGACGGACCTGCTGCCCCTCACCGGCGTCACCTTCCCCTTCGTCTCCAACGGCGGCAGCGCCATGATGGGGGCCTGGGGCCTCCTGGCCTTCCTGAAGGCCACGGACACCCGGGAGAACGCCAGCTTTGCCACCAGTATGCACCAGCGGCGCAGGCTCCGGACGGAGGCCCGGCGGCGGGCGGAGCCCGTGGGGGACCCCTTTGCCGGGGAGAATCCGCCGGGAGAGGAGGACGCCCATGAAGAAGATTGAGAGACGGGCTATCCTCTGCAAGCTCCTGGCCCTGCTGCTCTCGGCGGGGCTGCTGGTCTTCGTCGTCCGCTGGTGCGTCAGCGGGGGCCGCTGGGCGGCTGCCACCTTTAATCGGCACCTTTATAACAGCGCGGGGCAATTGGCCAGCGGCAGCGTCCTGGACCGGGACGGGGACGTCCTCAGCTGGGCGGAAAACGGGGAGCGGAAGTGCTACGACGGCGAGACCGTCCGAAAGGCCACCCTCCATACCGTGGGGGACCTGCAGGGCAGCGTTGCCACCGGCGTTCTCCGAACCTACGCCGACGCCCTGACGGGCTACAGCCTTCTTAACGGCGCTTACGGCGCGGAGCAGGGCCGGGCCCTGAGCCTTACCATCGACGCCTACTACAACTACGTTGCCTACCGGGCCCTGAATGGCCGCAAGGGGGCCGTGGCGGTCTATAACTACAAAACGGGGGAGATCCTCTGCATGGTTTCCGCTCCCAGCTACGATCCCCTCCACGTGCCGGAGGACATCGAGACCAACGAGCGCTACGAGGGCGCGTATCTGAACCGCGTCCTCTCCTCCACCTTCACCCCCGGCTCCATCTTCAAAACCGTGACCCTGGCGGCGGCTCTCGAGACCCTTCCGGACGCGGAGAACCGGGTATACCACTGCGACGGCAGCACCGTCATCGGGGGCGAGACCATCGTCTGTTCCGGTACGCATGGCGATCAGACCCTGGAGGAGGCCTTTGCCCACTCCTGCAACGTGGCCTTCGGGGAGCTTGCCGCCGAGCTGGGCGGCGAGACCTTGCAGCGTTACGCGGAGAAGGCGGGCCTCACCGCCAGCTACTCTGTCAGCACCGTGGATACCGCCCAGGGCCGCTTTGACCTTGCGGGCCTGGACGAGGGCTCTGTCGCCTGGAGCGGCGTGGGTCAGGACGGGGATCTGGTGAATCCCTGCGCCATGATGGTCTGGATGGGAGCCATCGCGAACGGCGGCAAGGCCGCCGTGCCCTACTACGCGGAGAGGACCGTGGACTTTCTGGGCATCCCCCACTCCCTGCATCGCAGCAGGGAGACCGACCGCCTGGTCTCCGCGGACACCGCGGAGCGCCTCACGGAGATGATGGCCAACAATGTGGACGAGACCTACGGGGCCTCCCGCTTCCCCAACATGGACCTTTGC
>CAMBID010000208.1 GCA_945867445.1 uncultured Clostridia bacterium
AATCGTGAGAAGGATCGAAGATATTGGCCGGGTGGTGATCCCCAAGGAGATCCGCCGGACCATGCGCATCCGCGAAGGCGACCCCCTGGAGATCTACACCAGCCGGGAGGGGGAAGTCATCTTCAAGAAGTACTCCCTGCTGGGCGGGGTGGATGACTTTGCGGAGCAGCTCTGCGAGACGCTCTGCAAGTGCACCGGCTTCCTCTGTGCCGTGGCCGACCGAGACAGCGTTATTGCCGCCGCCGGCGGCGGCAAACGGGAGATCCTGGGCAAGCGCATCAGTCCCCAGCTGGAAGGAGTTCTGTCCTCCCGCCGCATCTACCAGCGGGCGGAGGGCCAGCAGCTCCCGGTGGTGGAGGGCAGTGACCGCTATCTCACTGCCGTGGCGGCCCCCATCCTCTCGGAGGGGGACCTGCTGGGCCTTGTGATCCTGGCGGGTCAGGAGCCTATGATTGCCGTAGGGGACACAGAGTACAAACTGGCTCAGACCATCGCCGCCTTCCTGGGCCGGCACATGGAGAGCTGACGCAAGGCGGACGGGGATCTCCCCGTCCGCCTTGCTGCCCTTCAGCAGCAGAGCAGCGTTTGGAGGTGTCCCGGCTTTTTCCTGACGGCGGCGGGTTGCTCCTATGGAGGTCAGCGTTTCGATGTCTCCTTTGAGGCTGGCTCTGACGCCCTTGCCCAGTTGCAGGCCATCATTACCGAAGCTGATGTGGCGTCGTGCAACGGGATCAATGTTCAGACCATGGGTGTGCCGGAATGCGGAGGCTCTATCAGCGTAAAATGCGCTTCGGGCGAGCGGATATATGCCTATGATAACGCAACCGTGCCGTTTCCCTCTGTGGTCGCCGAACCTCTTTGCGCCATGTTTGAAGAGCTGACCGCCGAGGGCGGAACGCCTCTCCTTCCGGGCAGGCGTGGCCAGGGCCGCGCCTGCCCTTCCTCTTTATCCGCTGAGAGTGGGATTTTTCCCGGAAGGAGTTGCATTTTTCCGCAGAAATGCTATGATACTGTCTGCTGAAGAATCCACATCGCGGTTTCTTCGTGCGGCTGCTGCCGCGCAATGCAGGCAAAAGGACTTGCCGTTTCACGGCATCGATTCTCCGTTCCCCTCCGCGCCATCCGCGGTCTGATACTCTTTCTTGATAAAAATCTTTGATTTTTATCAAGAAGGCGCCGCTGTCAGCGTCGCCCTTTTGCGGCAGTCTGCCGCAAAAGCCGTCTCATAAGTTCTTGACGCGCCTGCGGCGCTATCAAAAGCTTTGAAAGCTTTTTATCAAGAACTAGTATGATATTTTTTGCAAAGGAAGAATGCAGTATGACGAAAATCGACATTGTCTCCGGCTTTCTGGGTGCCGGCAAGACTACCCTCATCAAAAAGCTCCTGGCCGAGGCCTATCCCGGTGAGAAGCTGGTCCTCATTGAAAACGAGTTCGGCGAGATCAACATCGACGGCGGCTTTCTGAAGGAATCCGGCATCCAGATCTCCGAGATGTCCGCCGGGTGCATTTGCTGCTCCCTGGTGGGCGACTTCAACAAGTCTCTGAAGCAGGTTTCCGCCCAGTTTCACCCGGACCGCATCCTCATCGAGCCCTCCGGCGTGGGCAAGCTCAGCGACGTCATCGTGGCAGTGGAGAATACCGCCGCCGAGGATCCCGAGCTGAAGCTCAACAGCTTCGTCACCGTGGCGGACGCCACCAAGGTGAAGGTCTACATGAAGAACTTCGGCGAGTTCTACAACAACCAGATCGAATCCGCCGGTGCCATCATCCTCTCCCGGACCCAGAAGCTGACGGAGGAGAAGCTCCAGGCCGCGGTGGCCCTGCTGCGGGAGAAGAACCCCGACGCCTCCATCCTCACCACCCCCTGGGACGAACTGGATGGCAAGACCATCCTCCGGGCCATCGAAAAGGTGTCCCTGGCCGATGAGCTGCTGGCCAGGATGCGCGCCGAGCACGAGGCCGGGGAGGCCGAGCACCATCATCACCATGACCACGGGGAGGAAGAGCACGAACACCATCAGCCTCACGATCACGAGGGAGGCGAGTGCGATGATCCCGACTGTGCCTGCCATGACCATCACCATCCCCACGATGACGGGCACCAGCATCACCATGACCATGAGCATGAGGAGCATGCGCACCATCATCACGACCACGATGGGGATGCGTGCGATGATCCCGACTGCGCCTGCCATGACCACCACCATCACCACGCTGACGAGGTCTTCACCTCCTGGGGCGTAGAGACGCCCAAGACCTTCACCGCCCAGGGCATTGAGCACATTCTGGAGGAGCTGGACTCCGGCGAGTACGGCAAGATCCTCCGGGCCAAGGGCATCGTGGGCGGCGAGAACGGCTGGCTGGAGTTCGACTACGTGCCCGGGGAGCACGACGTCCGGCCCGGCCATCCGGACTACACCGGCCGTCTCTGCGTGATCGGCGCGGAACTGGAGGAGGGCGCCCTGAAAGCTCTCTTCGGCGTGTAAACCGCCGGGATCTTGAAAAGGAAAAAGGTTTTACAGATATGGATATTCCTGTTTATCTGGTGACCGGCTTCCTGGACGCCGGCAAGACCGAT
>CAMBID010000209.1 GCA_945867445.1 uncultured Clostridia bacterium
CCGTGGACTGCGCCACGCTGATGAACAAGGGCCTGGAGGTCATCGAGGCCATGCGCCTCTACCGCCTGCCGCTTTCGCAGGTAGAGGTGCTGATCCACCGGCAGAGCATCGTGCACTCTCTTGTGGAGTTCCAGGACGGGGCCATCCTGGCCCAGCTGGGTACGCCGGACATGCGCCTCCCCATCCGCTATGCCCTGACCTGGCCCCGGCGGGCGGAGAGCCCGCTCCCGCCGCTGGATCTTTTGACCTGTCCTCCCCTGACTTTTGCCGCGCCGGACCGGGAGAGCTTCCCCTGCCTGGCGCTTGCCGAGGGCGCCGCCCGGCGGGGCGGCACCGCCTGCGCCATCCTGAATGGCGCCAACGAGGCGGCGGTGGGCCGCTTCCTCCGCCGGGAGATCGGTTTTCTTGATATCCCCCGGCTGGTGACGGCGGCCCTGGACCGGGTCAGCGTGCAGGATGCCCCGTCTCTCGAGGACCTCCTGGCGGCGGACGCCGCGGCCCGCCGGGCCGTGGAGACAGAAATTCTCAAAGGAGTTCGGTGAATGAGCGTATTCTTGGCGAAGCTTCCCTTTATCCTGGTGGCCGTCCTCATCTTCGGCGTCCTCATCGCCGTCCATGAACTGGGTCACTTTCTGGCGGCCAAGCTCAGCGGCGTCCAGGTCAACGAGTTTTCCATCGGCATGGGCCCCTGCCTCTGGAAGCGGGAGAAGGGCGAGACCCGGTACTCCCTGCGCCTGCTGCCCATCGGCGGCTTCTGCGCCATGGAGGGGGAGGGCGAGGAGTCCGACAGCCCCCGGGCCTTAGGAAACCAGGGTTTCTGGAAGAGGCTCCTGATCTTTGCCGCCGGGGCGGGGATGAATTTTCTCACGGGTCTTCTCATCATCGCGGTGCTCTTCGCGAATGCCGCCGGCTTCTATGTGGATCAGGTCCAGGGCGTCGCGCCGGAGCTGGCGGCTGCGGTGGGGGATACCATCCGTCCCGGCGACCGCTTCTACAAGGTCAACGGCTACCGAACCTACGTCACCGGAGACGCCCAGATGTACCTCGCCTACGCCGGGGACACGGCGGAGATCGAGCTGGTCCGGGACGGGGAACACATCCGTCTGGAGCTCCGGAAGCAGACCTGCAGCGCCCAGGACGGCAGCAAGTACCAGGGCTTCGGCCTGTACCTCACCGCCGGAATGGTGGAAGCCACCGGCATCGGCGTGAAGTTCCAGTATATCTGGTACCAGACCGTGGACTATGTGCAGATCGTCTGGTTCAGCCTGCAGCAGCTTCTCACCGGCGGCGCGTCTATGGATGATGTGGGTGGTCCGGTGGCCATCGTCTCCACCATCACGGACGTAGGGCTGCAGTCCCAGCAGCAGGCGGAGGCCAACAATCAGAACGGGATCCTGGCCGCTATCCGGAGCATTGCCGGCTTTGCGGCCCTTATCGCGGTGAACCTGGCGGTGATGAACCTGCTGCCCATTCCGGCCCTGGATGGGGGACACATCCTCTTCCTGCTGCTGGATACCCTGGCGGCCAAGCTCTTCCGCCGCCGCATCCCCATGAAGTACGAGAACGCCATCAGTTCCGTCTTCCTGGTGGCGCTGATGGCCTTCATGCTCTTCGTGACGGCCCACGACATCTTTAAACTCATCCGGTAAGAGAGGCAAACGCCATGACCAAGAGAATCTGCGTGGGCGATGTTCCCGTGGGCGGCGGAGCCCCGGTGAGTATCCAGTCCATGTGCAATACGAAAACCGACGATGTGGAGGCGACCGTCGCCCAGATTTTACGTCTGGAGGAGGCGGGCTGCGAGATCATCCGGGTGGCCGTGCCAGACGAGACGGCGGCTTGCGCCCTGGATAGGATCAAGGAGGGCATCCACATCCCCCTGGTGGCGGACATCCATTTCAGCCACCGCCTGGCATTGATGGCGGCGGAGCGGGGCGTGGACGCCATCCGCATCAATCCCGGCAACATCGGTTCGGAGGAGCGGGTGAAGGCCGTGGCGGACGCCTGCCGGGCCCGGAGCATCCCCATCCGCATCGGCGTCAACGGCGGGTCTCTGGAAAAGGAGCTCCGGGCGAAATACGGCGGCGTCACCGCCGAGGCTCTGGTGGAGAGCGCCATGGGCCACGTAGCCCTGCTGAACCGCTTCGATTTCGACGAGATCTGTATCTCCGTGAAGTGCTCGGACGTGCCCCTGACCATGGCAGCCTACCGCCTCCTCTCAGAGCGGACGGACTACCCGCTGCACCTGGGCGTCACTGAGGCGGGCACCCCCTCCATGGGCATCGTGAAGTCCGCCATGGGCATCGGGGGATTGCTGTGTCTTGGCATCGGGGACACCATCCGGGTGACGCTGACGGCAGACCCGGTAGAGGAGGTCTGGGCCGCCCGGAAGATCCTGAAGGCCGCCGGCCTCCGCAAAAGCGGAGTGAACCTCATCGCCTGCCCTACCTGCGGCCGCACCCGCATCGACCTCATCCCTCTGGCGGAGGAGGCGGAGCGCCGCCTGGCGGACTGCCCCAAGGACATCACCGTGGCGGTGATGGGCTGCGCCGTCAACGGCCCCGGAGAGGCCTCCGC
>CAMBID010000210.1 GCA_945867445.1 uncultured Clostridia bacterium
GATCTACCAGCGGGTCCACGCCACCCGGAATGAGCAGAAGAAGAACACCACGGACAACAGCATGGACATCCTCAATAAACTCCCCCGCTTCCTCTCCAAGGCTGTCATCCGCTTCATCCGCTGGCTGGATCGCCACGGCTGGTGCCCGGACGTCCTCATCGGGGACGATCCCAACTACAGCTCCGTTTTCCTCTCCAACCTGGGCTCCATCAAGCTCCGCAGCGGCTACCACCACCTCACCAACTGGGGTACCTGCTCCCTCTTCTGCGTCATCGGCGAAAAGAAGTGGACCCCCCTCTACGATGCGCATGGCCTCGTGGAGATGCGGGAGACCGTGGACCTGGGCCTCACCGTGGATGAGCGCATCGCCGACGGTTACTACTACTCCAAAAGCATCCGGCTCTTTAAATACCTGCTGGAGCATCCTGCGCTGCTGGAGCAGCCCATGAATACGGAGGTCGAATATGACTGAGATCACTGCCAAGACGCCCTGGGCCGGTTCCCTGGGCGACATTCCCATGCACCTTACATATTTTGAAGGCTCCATGTTTGAAGCCGTGGAGCGCATCGCCCAGAAGTATCCCCGAAATGTGGCCTTTGACTTCATGGGCCGCCCCACTACCTACGCCCGCCTGGTGGACGAGATCAAAAGCTGCGCCCGGGCCCTGCGGACCATCGGCGTGCGGGAGGGGGACCGGGTCACCATCGCCATGCCCAACTGCCCTCAGGCCATCTTCCTCTTCTACGCCGTGAACCTGGTGGGCGGCATCGCCAACATGATCCACCCCCTCTCCGCCGAAAAGGAGATCGAGTTCTACCTCAACGAGTCCGAGAGCGTCACCGCCATTACGCTGGACCAGTTCTACCACAAGTTCGAGCATATCCGCCAGAACACGAAGGTGGTGAACATCATCATCGCCAGCGTGAAGGATGAGCTCAGCCGCCCGGTGAAGGCCGGCTATATGCTCACCGAGGGCCGCAAGATCGCAAAGATCCCCAAGGACGCCCCCGTCATCCGCTGGAACGAGTTCCTGCGCATGGGCAAGTCCTGCTTCTGGAACTATGCCGTGAAGCGCACCGGCGACGATCCCGCCGTCATCCTCTACTCCGGCGGCACCACTGGCACCACCAAGGGCATCGTCCTCACCAACCGCAACTTCAACGCCCTGGGCCAGCAGATTATCGCCACCAACCCCATGTTCCGTCCCGGGGACAAGATGCTCTCCGCCATGCCTCTCTTCCACGGCTTCGGCCTGGGCGTGTGCATCCACTCCATGCTCTCCCAGGGCGGCCGCTGCATCCTGGTGCCCCGCTTCACCGCCAAAAGCTATGCCAAGCTCATCACGAAGTATCAGTGCAACTTTATCGCCGGCGTTCCCACCCTGTATGAGGCCCTGCTGCGCCTCCCCAGCATGGACGGCGCCGACCTCAGCTGCCTGAAGGGCGTCTTCTCCGGCGGTGACAGCCTCTCCATCGAGCTGAAGAAGAAGCTGGATAAGTTCCTCTATGACCACAAGGCCGTCATCCAGGTGCGGGAGGGCTACGGCACCACCGAGACCGTCACTGCCTGCTGCCTGACCCCGCCCAAGATGTTCAAGGAGGGCAGCATCGGCATCCCCTTCCCGGATACCTACATCAAGATCGTCAAGCCCGACACCGACGAGGAGCTGCCCTACGGCCAGGAGGGCGAGATCCTTCTGGCGGGCCCCACTGTCATGAAGGAGTACATGAACCACCCCGAGGAGACTGCCAGGACCCTCCGCCAGCACGCGGACGGCCTCACTTGGGTCTATACCGGGGATCTCGGCGTCATGGACGAGGAGGGCTTCATCTACTTCCGGGGCCGGGCCAAGCGGATGATCGTCTCCTCCGGCTACAACGTCTATCCCAGCCAGATCGAGAATATCCTGGATGCCAGCGACATGGTCCAGATGTCCTGCGTCATCGGCGTCCCCGACCCCTACCGGATGCAGAAGGTGAAGGCCTTCGTGAAGCTGGCCCCGGAGGTCCCCGCCAACGACGCCACCAGGCAGGCTCTCCTGAGCTACTGCGCCAAGCACATCGCCAAGTACGCCATGCCCTATGACATCGAGTTCCGGGAGGACATGCCCAAGACCCTGGTGGGCAAGGTCGCCTACCGGGTCCTGGAGGAAGAGGAGCAAGCCAAGCTGGCCGCCCAGAGCGGCGAAGCCCAGCCGGAAACGCAGAGCGCTGAGGCCCAACCCGACACCCCCGCCGAAGAAAAATGACCCCCAAGCGCGCCGCCCACCCGGGCGGCGCGTTCCCTTTCCCCGCGGGGAGAGAATCCCTTCCGCCCATTCCTTCCGTAGGGGCCAATGCCCACATTGGCCCGCTGCCGATCCCTCCGCAGGCCGCAGGGGGCGGGCTCTGCCGCGCCCCGCCGCCCCCGGCATCTCCGGTAGGGCAGGATTCGCAGGGGCGAAGCTGTGTGTCCGCCCGTGCGGAGACGGGAGACGTTAATTTCCGAGATGCGTCTGCCGACTGGTCTTGGAATGATACTAGAATCCATGAAAAACAAGACAATTGTCTTGTTTTTATAGCGCCAACG
>CAMBID010000211.1 GCA_945867445.1 uncultured Clostridia bacterium
GGCTCCTTTGAGCCGCTTTTATGGAATTCAGCCATTGCTGCAATGCGTATTTCCATAGGGAAAACCGTAAGGAGGCCCCTGCCATGAACGCTCTTTCCCGCCGCCGGGTGCTGATGCTCCGGCCGGAGGACATCGTCCCCAACCCCAGCCAGCCCCGGCGCATCTTTGAGGAGGAGGGCCTCCGGGAGCTGGCGGATTCCATCCGCCGCTGGGGCGTCCTGCAGCCCCTGACCGTCCGGCGGCGGGAGGGAACCTGGGAGCTGGTGGCCGGGGAGCGGCGGCTGCGGGCCGCCGCGCTGGCGGGCCTCCCCGCCGTGCCGTGCCTCCCCATCGAGGCCGAGGACGCCGACTCCGCCCTGCTGGCTCTCACGGAAAACCTTCAGCGCCGGGACCTCCACTTTCTGGAGGAGGCCGCCGCTCTCAGCGCCTACCTCCGCAAGACCGGGGAGACCCAGGAGGAGCTGGCGGAGAAGCTGGGCCGCTCCCCGTCGGCCCTCGCCAACAAGCTGCGGCTTCTGAAGCTGAGCCCCGCCTGCGCCCGGGAGGTACTGGAGGGAGGCCTCTCGGAGCGTCACGCCCGGGCCTTGCTGGCGGTATCTGACCCGGAGGAGCAGCTGGCCGCGGCAAAATATATCCGACAGCACCGGCTGAACGTTGCCCAGACGGAGCGCTACCTCACCTCCCTCCCGGCGAAGGCCCCGTTCCGAGGGAAACGGAGCTGCATCCTCAAGGACGTCCGCCTCTTCCTCAACAGCGTGGACCGGGGCCTCCGCCTCATCCGGGAGGCCGGGGTGGACGCGCAGACGGAACGGCAGGATACGGAGGACGCCATCATTCTCACCATCCGCATCCCCCGGAGGCCTGCTCCCGCCAAAAATGTGACGGGATTGTAATGCGGATTCCGGGAAATTGTAACGGGATTGTAATGCAAATCCCGGGAAAAGGTGTTACAATGGGCCAACTGGAAGGGTCTTTCCGTCGGCGGGGCCATCGGCGCCGCCCAAGGCCCAGTTTAAGAGAAATACAGGAGGGCTTCGCCATGAAACAGGAAGCCGCACACCTTGCACCCCCGGAGGGGCGCCAGAGCCGCGTCCCCCTTATCGTCCTCATCGTCCTCGCCGTGCTGGTCGCGGCGTACCTGGGCTTCTGCGCCTGGGTCCAGCAGAGCGATACCTTCTGGCGGGGGGCCGTCATCCTGGGCCAGGACGTCACCGGCCAGACCCAGCAGGAGGCGATGGATACCATCAACGCCGCCCTGCCGGAGATGAAGGTCGCTGTCCGCCTCTATCCCCAGGGAGCGGAGGAAGAGATCGACCCCGCAGCGGAACTGGACGCCAGCATCCCCCTCAGCGCCCTCGGCGTCACCGTGGACACGGAGGCCCTGGTCTCGGAGGCCCACCGCTCCATCACTTCCGGCTCTTTCCTCAGCGCCGGGATCCGCTACTTCAGCAAGCACGGCGCCGTCTCCTTCGGCGCCGGGGAGCGGACCGTCACCGTGGATGCCCAGAAGGCCCTGGATGCCGCCCAGCAGACGGCGGACGCCCTCTCCCGGGAGCCCCGGGGGACGGAGTATGAAATCGGCGAGAACTGCATCAATGTCACTCTGGCCAAGGATGGCCGCACCGTCTCGCTCTCCGACCTGCGCCAGGGTCTTGAGACTGCCGCCTGGGCCGGGGATCTGAAGCTCTTCGTCCCCTACACCACGGAAACGGCTCAGGTCCTCTCCGCCCAGGAAATCCACGACGCCGTGGCCGGGGAGATGAAGAACGCCGGCTACGATCCCGCCACCAAATCCATCACCCCCGAGCAGCTGGGGGCGGAGTTCGACGTAACGGAGGCCCAGGGCTTACTGGACGCCGCCCAGCCCGGCGAGACCGTCACCATCCCCGCCGACATCCAGCGCCCTGCCGTCACGGCGGAGCAGTTGAAGGACGTCCTCTTCCGGGATGTTCTCGGCACCTGCAAGACGCATGTCTCCGGCACCGCCGCCCGGATCAGCAACGTGAAGCTCTCCGCCTCCACCATCAACGGCTACGTGCTGAACTGCGGCGAGGTCTTCTCCTACAACGGCGCGGTGGGCCAGCGCACCGCCGCCCGGGGCTATCAGCCCGCCCCCGCCTATGTCAAGGGCGAGACGGTGGATGAGATCGGCGGCGGCATCTGCCAGACCTCCTCCACGCTGTATCTTGCGTGCCTGCGCTCGAACCTGGAGATCGTTCAGCGCTACGCCCACCGCTACGCCCCCAGCTACATCACCTGGGGCCTGGACGCCACCGTCTCCTGGGGCGGGCCGGACTACCAGTTCAAAAACGACACCAACTACCCCATCAAGATCGTCACGAGCTACTCCGGCGGCTATCTGACCGTCACCATCTACGGCACCAAGGTGGACGACGTCACCGTGAAGATGACCACGGAGAAGCTCTCCGACACCCCCTATGAGACCATTTACGAGGACGATCCCACCCTGGCCCCCGGCACGGAGCAGGTGAAGACCACTCCCTATACCGGCCACAAGGTCCGCTCCTACCGGAACCTCTACGACGGCAATGGAAAC
>CAMBID010000212.1 GCA_945867445.1 uncultured Clostridia bacterium
GCCGTTGGCGCTATCAAAACAAGACAATTGTCTTGTTTTTCATGGATTCCAGTATAACAGATTTGCTGGAAGGCGCCATTCCGGAGCCGGATAACGATGAATCGCCAAAAGACGAATCGCACTCGTGGGTTTTGCTTTTCTTGAACGCTGTGGCATCGATAGTGCTGCGATGGTACAAGAGCAGACGCCCTCCGGGTGTCTGCTCTTTTCCCGTTCCCGTGATCTCCCGGTATGGGGGCCCGGATGGGGATACGATTGCAAGTTACGAAAGGGGACAATGCCATGGGGGAGAACTATTTCGCGCCGAGGATTTCAAAGGATGAGCTTCGGGGCATCAGCGCCATCGGCCTTGCCCACATGGGAGACGCGGTCTTTGAGCTGCTGGTGCGGTCCTGGCTCTGCGTCCGCGGGAAGGCCACGGGCCGGGGGCTCCATCAAGCCACCATCCGCCTGGTCTGCGCGGAGAACCAGGCCAAGTGCGCCCAACGGATCCTGCCCCTCCTGACGGAGGCGGAGGCGGATGTTTTCCGCCGGGGGCGCAACGCCCAGGTCCACAGCGTCCCCAGTCACGCCAGCCGCGCCCAGTACGGCACGGCCACGGCGCTGGAGGCCTTGCTGGGCTGGCTCTATCTTCAGGGGGAGACGGAGCGCATCCATGAATTATTCCTTGCCATGATGCAAGGGGAAGGGGAGTGACGGTATGGCGCTGGACGCCGTATGTCTGCGGGCGGTCCTGGAGGAGCTGCGCCCCCAGCTCCTGGATCTTCGCATCGATAAGGTGCAGCAGCCCTCCCGGGATCAGGTCATATTGCTGCTGCGGGGGAACAAGCGGCTTTTGCTGAACGCGGGGGCCGGGTCCCCCCGCATCCACTTGACGGAGCTGCTGCGGGACAACCCGGCAGAGCCGCCCATGTTCTGCATGCTGTTGCGAAAGCACCTGGTGGGGGGCAGGGTGGAGAGCCTGACCCAGCCGGGGATGGAGCGTGCGGCGGAGCTTGCCCTCCGGGTGACGGACGAGTTTGGCCGGGAGAGCCGCCGCTACCTCATTCTGGAGGCCATCGGGAGGCGATCCAACCTGATTTTGCTGGACGGGGAGCGGCGCATCATCGACTGCCTGCGCCGGGTGGACAGCGAGATGTCCCCGGAGCGGCAGGTGCTGCCGGGGCTCTTCTATGAGCTGCCGCCCACCCATGAAAAGCGCCCCTTCACGGAGGGGACGGAGGAGGACTTCCGGGCGGCGCTGGCTGCCGCCCGCCCGGAGAGGCAGGCGGACGCCTTCCTGCTGGACACCTATTTCGGCCTTTCCCCCCTGGTCGCCCGGGAGCTGGTTTTCCAGGCGGCGGGGGACAGTGGGAAGCGGGTCTATGAGCTGACGCCGGAGGCGGCGAGCGGCCTCTGGCAGGCGGTCATGGATCTCCGCCGGCGGGTGGAGGAGGGGGATTACCAGCCCATCTGCCTCTGCCGGGAGGGGAAGGCCGCGGAGTTTTCCTATCTCCCCATCCGGCAGTACGGGGAGCTCATGGAGAACCGGGAGATGGAGAGCTTCTCCGCCCTGATGGATACCTTCTATGAGTCCCGGGAGCGGGAGGAGCGGACCCGCCAGCGGGGGCAGGATCTCATCCGCTCTGTGACCTCCGCCCGGGACCGCTGCCGCCGGAAGCTCAACCAGCAGCGGCAGGAGTTTGCCAGGTGCCAGGACCGGGACCGGCTCCGCATCAGCGGAGAGATCATCACCGCCAACCTCTACCGCATGGAGCGGGGGCAGAGCAAGCTGGTGGCGGAGAACTACTATGACCCTGAGGGCGGGGAGATCACCATCCCCCTGGACCCCCTGCTGACGCCTCAGCAGAACGCCGCCAAGTACTATAAGCGCTACACCAAGGCCCGGACGGCGGAGAGGTATCTCACGGAGCAGATGGCCATCGCGGAGCGGGACGAGGCGTACCTGGAGAGCGTGCTGGAGGAGCTCCGCCAGGCGGAGACGGAGCAGGACTTTCTGGACATCCGGGAAGAGCTCCGGGAGAACGGCTTCCTCAAGCGCTCCGGCAAGGAGAAGAACGTGCTGAAGCGGGCCACGAAGCCCCGGGAGTTCCGGACCTCCGGCGGCTGGCGGGTGCTGGTAGGGCGCAACAACCGCCAGAATGACCAGCTCACCACCAAGACCGCCGACTACCGGGACCTCTGGCTCCACACCCGGAAGATCCACGGCTCCCACGTTATCCTCTGCTCCGGGGGACAGGAGGTGCCGGAGGAGGACCTCCGGCAGGCGGCGAGGCTTGCCGCCTACTTTTCCCAGGCCAGGGACAGCGCCAATGTCCCCGTGGACTGCGCCGCCGTCCGCTATGTGAAAAAGCCCGCTGGGGCCCGGCCTGGCATGGTGACCTACACCAACGCCAGGACGGTCTACGTGACGCCGGAGGAGGCGGAGGTCAAGGCCCTCTTCACCGAGCGGCGGGGGAAAAACGGCGGCGGGGTCCGCGATAGAAGTCCGCAATGATACTAGTTCTTGATAAAAAGCTTTCAAAGCTTTTGA
>CAMBID010000213.1 GCA_945867445.1 uncultured Clostridia bacterium
CACTCCTATTCGCTATCTTTTTTACCTTTTGTCACACATCATCGTAACACCTACACCGGGCCGGCAGATTTCAGCGAATTGCACCTTGCCAGTGGAGGGAAAACCGGGTATACTGATATAATAATAAAAATTGCCAGCGAAAGGATGGGATATTGATGAAGGCATACCGGGAACTCTCCCGCGCGGAGCTGGAGGCGGAGCACGCCGCCGTCCGGGCGGAATACGAGGCCCTGAAGGGAAAGGGCCTGAAGCTGAATATGGCCCGCGGCAAGCCCGGCAAGCAGCAGCTGGATATGGTCAGCGGCATCTTTGACGTCTTCCGGACGCCGGAGGACTTCGTCTCCGACGGTATCGACTGCCGGAACTACGGCGAGCTTGCGGGTCTCCCGGCCGCCCGGCGGCTTTTCGCGGAGATCCTGGGCTGTAAGGAGAGCCAGGTCTTTGCCGGCGGCAACGCCAGCCTCCAGCTGATGTACGACACCGTCAGCAAGGCTATGACCCACGGCCTTCTCCACTCGGAGCGTCCCTGGAGCCGGGAGGAGGGCCTCAAGTGGCTCTGCCCCACCCCCGGCTATGACCGCCACTTCAAGATCACGGAGTCCTTCGGCTTTGAACTCCTCCCCATCCCCATGACCCCTGACGGCCCCGACATGGACGCCGTGGAGGAGGCCGTGAAGGACCCCAAGGTAAAGGGCATGTGGAACGTCCCCAAGTACTCCAACCCCCAGGGCTACCTCTACTCCGGGGAGACTGTCCGCCGCATCGCAAGCCTGAAGCCTGCCGCGCCGGACTTCCTCCTCATGTGGGACAACGCCTACTGCATCCATGAGCTGGAGGGGGACTTCGTTCCATTTCCCGACATCCTCAGTGAGTGTGCTAAGTACGGAAACGGCGACATGGTTTTCGAGTTCGCCTCCACCTCCAAGGTGACCCTGCCCGGCGCGGGCATTTCCTGCTTCGCCTGCTCCGAGGCGAACCTTGCCTACATGGAGAAGCTCATCGGCGTCCAGGCCATCAGCTTCGACAAGGTAAACCAGCAGCGCCATGTGCTGTACCTCCGTGACAAGGCCCATACCCTGGCCCTGATGCAGCGCCACGCCGCCATCCTCGCCCCCAAGTTCCGGGCGGTGACGGATGCCCTAGACCGGGAGATCGCGCCTCTCGGGATCGCGAGCTGGACCCATCCCAGGGGCGGCTACTTCGTCTCTCTGGACGCCCTGCCCGGCACGGCAAAGCGCACCCTTCAGCTCTGCCAGGAGGCCGGCGTCAAAATGACCGGCGCCGGAGCCGCCTTCCCCTATGGCAGGGACCCCCAGGACAGCAACATCCGCATCGCGCCCTCCCTGCCCCCGGTGGAGGAGCTGGAGCAGGCCATCCAGGTGCTCTGCACCTGCCTGAAACTTTCCGCATTGGAGGAGTACCTGAAATGAGATACTACGGCAGCGTTTACCGCCCCCCCTCTGAGGCCTACAGCCTCATCGTCCAGGTGACCTACGGCTGCAGCCACAATACCTGCGCCTTTTGCGGCATGTACAAGGAGAAGCGCTTCGCCCTCCGCCCCCTGGCGGAGGTGCTGGAGGACTTCCGCCTGGCCCGGCAGTACTACCGCAATGTGGGCCGCATCTTCCTGGCGGACGGCGACGCCCTGGTCCGCAAGGTCAGCGACCTGGTCACCATCCTGGATACCATCCGGGAGCTCTTCCCGGAGTGTGAGCGGGTCAGCAGCTATGCCTCCCCCACGTCGCTGCAGATCCGGACGGATGAGGAGCTGCAGCTCCTGCGGGACAAGGGATTGACCCTTCTCTACATGGGCCTGGAGTCCGGCTGCGACGATGTCCTGAAGCTCATGCGCAAGGGCCACAGCTCCGCCGAGATCGTGGCGTGCGGCCAGAAGGTGAAGCGCAACGGCATCGGCCTCTCCGTCACCGCCATCACGGGCCTCGGCGGCCCGGAGTTGATGGAGGCCCACGCCGTGGACACCGCCAAGGCCCTCAACGCCATGAACCCGGAGTATATCGGCATCCTCACCCTGGTGGTGGAGGACGGAACGCCCCTGCAGGATTGGGTCCGGGAGGGCAAGTTCCGCCTGCTGACCCCTGCCCAGGTCCTGCAGGAGACCAAGCTCATGGTGGAGAACTTCGACTCCCCCGGCAGCGTCTTCCGGATGAACCACGCCTCCAACTACCTCTCCCTGAAGGGGACCCTCAACGAGGATAAGGAAGCCATGCTCTCCCAGATCCGCCAGGCAGAGCGGCACATGGAGACCCTTCGGCCCGAGGGGTGGAGGCAAGTTTGACTCGGTCGAAGGGGAGCAGGCTCCCCTTCGGCCTGCCGCACGCCCCGTCCGAGCGCCTGCGGCGTTCGGGCGATGGCATAGGAGTCCCACTGCGCGTGATGGGAGGAAATCCCTTACGGAACATAAAATGGCCGCCCCGACGGGGCGGCCATTTTCCGCACTTGCGGCCTGATACTCTTTCTTGATAAAAATCTTTGATTTTTATCAAGAAGGCGCCGCCGTCAGCGTCGCCC
>CAMBID010000214.1 GCA_945867445.1 uncultured Clostridia bacterium
CGGAGATGACGCCGGCGCTGTCCTCTCCGGGGATACCGGTTTTCTTATCGGTCTGGGCGCCGATGGAGAGGTAGAGGGAGTCATACTCCCGCTTGAGCTCTTCAAAGCTCACGTCCTGGCCCACGCTGACGCCGGTGTGGACCTCGATGCCCAGGGACAGGATGGACTGGATGTCCTGGTCCAGCTTCTCCCGGGGCAGGCGGTAGCTGGGGATGCCGTAGCGCATCATGCCGCCCAGGCGCTTCCGCTTTTCGTAGACCGTGACCTTGTGGCCCATGAGAGCCAGGTAGTAAGCGGCGGAAAGGCCTCCGGGGCCGCCGCCGATGACAGCCACCTTCTTCCCCGTGGGGTCGGCGCAGTCCGGCTGGGGCACGTCCCCGGCCTGATCCACAGCGTAGCGCTTCAGGGCCCGGATATTCAGGGCATCGTCTACCATGTTGCGGCGGCAGCGGGCCTCGCAGGGATGCTCACAGATGTAGGCGCAGGCGATGGGAAAGGGATTGTCCTTGCGGATGAGGCGCACCGCGTCGGCGCAGCGCCCCTCCTTCACCAGGGCGATGTAGCCGGGGATGTCCACCCCTGCGGGACACAGGGCCACGCAGGGCACGGGGTTTCTCAGGTAGCCGAGGCAGCGGTGGTGGAGGATGTGCTCCTCATAATCCTCCCGGAAGCCCTTGAGGCCCACCAGGATCATGTTGGCGGCATCGATGCCGATGGCGCAGTCCGCCGTGTTGGCGATGGCCTCCGCCGTCTCCTGGATGTGGGGGAGGATGCGGAGATTCGTCTCCCCTTCCAGCACCTCCTGCAGCATATTGGCCAGCTGCGTGAGTCCGATGCGGCAGGGCACGCATTTTCCGCAGGTCTGGGCCCGGCAGAGGTTCAGAAAGTTCAGCGCCAGATCCACCGGGCAAAGACCCGGAGGACTTGCGGCAATCCGCTGCTCCATGTTCCGGTAGAGCTGCTCCACGGCGGCATCCGCCTGACTGGGAGTCTTTACTTGCAGTCTGCTCAATGTCATCCGTCCTTTCTCGTCCTGGAAGCGGCCCCTCCGCCCCGCCGGACTCCAAAATTAAAAACTAGATGCGGCTATTG
Source organism: uncultured Clostridia bacterium (assembly GCA_945867445.1). GTDB lineage: Bacteria > Bacillota > Clostridia > Oscillospirales > Oscillospiraceae > Oscillibacter. Next base: position 1,093 of record CAMBID010000214.1, read on the forward strand.
TAGCGCGTTTTCTCCGGATTTTCAAGTATTTTTATATATTTTTCATAAAGCAACCCCTGTTAATCTCCTCACAATTTGTTTATGTTAGATAAATCACAAACAACTGCGTCATCTCCGGCCACAGCAATGGAAAGACCCGGAAGGTCTCCTTCCGGGTCTTTCGTTTCCGTGGTGCGGGATGCCGCTCCTGCGGCGGCTCCTGCAGTGGCTCCTGCGGCGGCTCCTGTGAAAGCCTGATAAAAGCCTTCAACGCTTTTTATCAGCCCGAAGCGCATCCGGTTTTTATGAGACGGCGCGGAGCGCAGGGGATTTCAAGGGAACGGATTTCCTTCGAAATCCGTATCAAAGCTCGATGAGCTCGTACTCCCGGGAGCCTATGCCCAGGGCAGCGGCAGCTTCCACTGTCAGCACACCGTGGCGGCTCTCAATGCGCTTGAGAAGGTGGTCCCGGCCGGGATCGTCCGCGGCGTAGACCAGATCCAGGCAGGCCTGGTCCACCGCCACGGGGTCCAGGGATGCCAAGATGCCGATGTCCTTCATGCAGGGGTCCTCGGCCACGGCGCAGCAGTCACAGTCCACGGACATGTTCTTCATCACATTGACAAAGACCATGCTGCCATGAAAGTACTCCACCACGGCGGAGGCGGCGTCAGCCATAGACTCCAGGAAGGCGTCGTGGTCGGCGGTCCAGATCTTCTCCGGCTCGCCGGCGCCGTGGATATAGGCCTTTCCGTAGGAGGAGGCACAGCCGATGGAGAGCTGCTTCAGCGCGCCGCCGAAGCCGCCCATGGGATGGCCTTTGAAGTGGGAGAGAACCAGCATGGAGTCATAGTTCACCGTGTCCTTGCCCAGGAAGGTCTTCCGGATGCGCTTGCCGCCCGGGATGGGGAGCTCCAGGTCGGGACCCTCGGCGTCCAGCAGGTCCACGGGGAAGCACTTGCTCCAGCCGTGCTTCTCCAGCAGGGCCACGTGCTTCGCCGTGGTGTTGCGCTGCCCCTCGTAGGCGGTGTTGCACTCCACCACGGTGCCGTTCACAGCCTCGATCATGGGCTTCCAGAACTCCGGCTTCAGGAAGTTCTGGTTCCCCTCCTCGCCGGAGTGGAGCTTCACGGCCACTTTGCCGGGCAGGGCCTTGCCGGCGGCCTCATAGAGAGTGACGACCTTCTCCGGGGTGATCTCGCGGGAGAAATATACCTTTGCTTTCATGGGAAGAACTCCTTTCACAGCGACGGGAGGCCCGCCGTCATTCTTTCGCTCTTATTCTCCTGAATGCAGGCAAAAGGGAAAAAATCGTCTCTTCCCTGCATTGTGCGGCAGCCGCGCGAAGAAACCGCAAAGCGGTTTCTTCCGTAGACATTATTATAATGCGTAGGGAGCAAAGCCGGAGACCTTGAAAGCCAAGGCTTTCAAGGTTCATTGGCTTTG
>CAMBID010000215.1 GCA_945867445.1 uncultured Clostridia bacterium
CTGACAGCGGCGCCTTCTTGATAAAATCAAAGATTTTTATCAAGAAAGAGTATGAGAAGACCCGGAAAGGGCCCCTTTCCGTCAAGGTGCTGAAAACCTCAGCGCTTTTAAGGGGAAAAGTTTTGCTTTACAAACCCGGTGTTCCGGGGTATCATGGCGGCATTCCGCAAAGGGGGGGAGACACCATGAAGGATCAAAGCCGGCGCCGTGCCAAGGGGGAGCTTATCTGCTCTGTGCTGCTCTTCGGCACCATCGGGCTCTTCCGCCGGGGCATCGGCCTGCCCTCCAGCGTCATCGCTCTGGGCCGGGGGCTCATTGGTACCCTCTTCCTCCTGGCCTTCGCCGCCCTCCGGGGCAAAAAGCTGGATACCGCCGCCATCCGGAAAAAGCTCCTCTGGCTTCTCCTCTCCGGCGGGCTCATCGGCTTCAACTGGATCCTGCTCTTTGAGTCCTACCGCTATACCACCGTGGCCACTGCCACCCTCTGCTACTACATGGCCCCTGTCCTTGTGATTTTGGTTTCCCCTTGGCTTTTGAAGGAGCGTTTGACCCTCCGCCGCGCCCTCTGCGCTATGGCGGCGGTCCTGGGTATGGTGCTGGTCTCCGGCATCCTGACCCAGGGCAACGGCGGGGATGGCCGGGGAGTCCTCTTAGGCCTGGGAGCCGCGGCTCTCTACGCCTCAGTGGTCCTCGTGAACCAGCGCCTCCGTGACATGGACGCCCTGGAGAAGACCGTGGTGCAGCTGGGGGCCGCCGCCCTCATTCTCCTGCCCTATGTTCTGGCGACGGAGAGCGTGGCCGCCCTTTCCTGGGACGGAAGGAGTCTCCTCCTGCTGCTGGTTCTGGGTGCCGTCCACACCGGCTGGGCCTACGCGCTGTATTTTGGCTCCATGGGGGTCCTGCCGGCCCAGACCGTGGCCCTCTGCAGCTCCCTGGATCCCGTCACCGCGGTGCTGCTCTCCGCCCTGGCGCTGCGGGAGCCCCTGGGGCTCGCGGGGGCTCTGGGCGCGGTCCTGGTGCTAGGGGCGGCCCTGGTCAGCGAGCTGCCGGAGCGCAAACGCCAATGATCCCCAAAGACCCGCCATCCGTCCAAACCCCTCTGGACGAACGGCGGGTCTTTCTGTATACTAAGGAGTATCACAAGCCGGAAACGGCGGAAGGAGGCCCCTATGGAGCTTGTCCTGCGTGCCGCGCCCTTTTTCCTGCTGCCCCTTCTCCTCCAGCGCTGGTTTTTGGAGCTGGGGAGACGGCGGCACCGGCTGCATTTTTTACGCTGGGTGCTGCCGGTTCTCAGCCTGGTGCTGCTGGGCCTTGCCTGGCAGGGCTGGCACGCCAATCAGATCTTCGGCGGGCTTTCCGTGCTGGTGTATGGCTTTCTGGCCGCCCTGGTGCTTCTGGGCTGGGGCTGCGGATGGGGCGTGGACGCCCTCTGGCGGCGGAGAGCCAGGAGAAAGGGGGAGAGCGAATGAAACGGAAAACGAAGCTGCGGCTCATCAGCCTTGCGATGCTGGTCATCGCCGTGATCTTCCTCTTCTGCGCCGTCTCCTGCCCCACGCTGGGTCATGTCTTCTACCTCGGACCCTTTCGGATCGCCGTGGAGCAGTGGCGGGTCTTCTACAAGCTCTACGCCGCCATAACAGTGGGGCTTTTCCTGCTGTCGTTCCTCGTCCGGGAGGGGAAGCGGAAGGGAGCGCGCCTGCCCCGGAAATGACCTTTGAGCGGCTGAATCACGGCTGGAACGCCGATCCCAATGCGGCAGAGGTCCAGGTCGAGGTCTCCGCCCCCAATGTTGCCATCCGCTTCCCCCTGAACACCCTGCAATTTCCGGAGTTCCACCCAGGGGATGAGGCCGCCCTGACCTTCCATAGCTGCCTCCAGTACCGCCTGGGGCCGCCCAATGACGAGGGCTTCCACGTCTTTGGCCAGTCCCGCTTCCGGGACCGGGGGGTGCAATGGGGCGAATTCTACCAGGTCCACGGCTCCGACTGGCGGGAGATCTTCCCCGACCCTATCCCCGTGAGCCCCCAGCCGGAGGAAGCGCTGCGCCACTACCTCTTCTGCTTCAAGGACGAGACCTTCGAGTGCCTGGCCCAGAGCTATGACCTCCGTTTTGTCCGCAGGGAAACACAGAGAACCGGAGGCGGCGAATGCCAAAAGTGAAACGCACCATCGTAGAGAGCTGCTGCCGGGGTGGCTATCACCGGGCGGGCCAGGAATTCCTGGTGGAGGACCTCTGCCCGCCCCTCTGCCATGAGCGCTGGAACAGCATCTGCCCCCGGGTCTACGCCCTGCGCAGCGGCGCTGCCCTGGACTGCGGCGAGATCCGGGCAAAGTGCTTCGACGCCCGCTGCCCCGACGGCGGGCGGGCCATCCTCCGCGGCGAAGCCGTGGAGGACGATGGACTGCCCAACATCCGAAAAACCGCACGGCATGGTGGCCCATGCCGTGCGGTTCTCTTTTCTCATACTAGAATCCATGAAAAACAAGACAATCGTCTTGTTTTGATAGCGCCAACG
>CAMBID010000216.1 GCA_945867445.1 uncultured Clostridia bacterium
CCTGCGGGCGGACGGACTTCCCCGGCGGCGACGCCGACGCCATGATGGCGTCCCTCCGGAAGCTGGCGGTCTTGCCGGGGGACTATCACGTCCTGCCCGGGCACATGGAGACCTCCACCCTGCAGCATGAGCGGGAGAGCAATCAGTACATGGCCTATGCCATGCGGAGCGGGAAATGAAGCTCCGGTTTTCCGGCCACGACTGCCGGTATGTCATCGAGCAGGGGCTGCTGAGTCTCTTTCCCGAGGAGCGGCCCACCTATGGGGAAATCGATCCGGAGCAGGACGCCCGCTGGGCGGAGGTGAGCCTCCGTTCGGAGGCCGACCGCTGCTTCGCCGAGACCCGTCTGGGCTGGGACGGGCGGATCGTCCGGGAAACGGCGGAAGCCCCCCTCTCCGGCACGGAGTATGAGAGGGAGGGCCAGCGCCGCCGCTGTCTGGGGAGGAGCTTTTTCGAGGCCTATCGCTCCCTCACCGGCGTGACGCCCCCCTGGGGGAGCCTCACCGGGGTCCGGCCCGGCAAGCTGGCGGCGGAGCGCCTGCGGAAGGGCGAGAGTCCGGCCCAGGCCCAGCGCTTCCTGGAGGAGCGCTACTTCGTCTCGCCCCGGCGGGCCCGGCTTGCTGCGGAGGCCGCCGCCGCAGGGCTCAAGGAGGAGAAAAGCCTGACGAAGCGGGATGTGGACCTCTATCTCGGCATCCCCTTCTGCCCCACCCGCTGCGCCTACTGCTCTTTCGTCAGCGCCAGCGTGGAGAAGTCCTTCGACCTCATCGAGCCCTATCTCGCCGCCCTGACGGAGGAGATCCGGGCGGGGGGAAGGATGCTCCGGGAGCTGGGACGGAACGTCCATGCCTTCTACATGGGCGGCGGCACCCCCACGACGCTTTCCGCCCAGCAGATGGACCGGCTTCTCGGCGAGCTGCAGGACGCCTTCGACCTCTCCCGCTGCCTTGAGATCACGGTGGAGGCCGGACGCCCGGACACCGTGACGCCGGAGAAGCTGGCGGTCCTCCGCCGCCGGGGGGTGGACCGGGTCAGCGTCAACCCCCAGAGCATGGACGACCGGGTGCTTGCCGCCATCGGCCGCCGCCACACGGCGGAGGAGGTGCGGCGCTGTCTCGGCCAAGTCCGGGACGCGGGATTTCCCCACGTCAACATGGACCTCATCGCGGGGCTCCCCGCCGACACGGCGGAGGGGTTCCGGGCATCGCTCGCCGAGTGCATCGCCTACGCCCCCGACAACCTGACGGTCCACACCCTGAGCCTGAAGCGGGGCAGCACGCTTCTGAACGGCAGCCTCGCCATCCCCAGCGCGGAGGAAGTCGCCGCCATGCTGGACCACGCGGACCCGGCCCTGCGGGCGGCAGGCTACCAGCCCTACTACCTCTACCGGCAGAAGTACATGTCCGGCAGCTTTGAAAACGTGGGCTGGTGCATGCCGGGGGCGGAGAACCTCTATAATATGGATATCATGGAGGAGCTCTGCTCCATCCTCTCTCTCGGCGCCAGCGGCTCCACCAAGATGATGGGCACGCCGGAGAGCCGCATCCGCCGCTGCTTCAACCCCAAGTTCCCCCGGGAATATATCAGCATGCCGGAGAAGTGGCAGGCCAATCAGAAGGCCTTCGCCGACTTCTATCGGGATCTGGAAGGATAAGAAAGGAGAAGTTCTATGGCTTACTCGCTGAAGCACATTAATGAGCTGGCAAGAAACGACCCCAAGGCCTTCGTGGAGGGTACGGAGGCGGAGTTCCAGAGCAAGCTGGAGCTGGCCGCCAAGCGCATCGCCGACAACCGGGACAAGTCCCACATCATCCTGCTCTCCGGCCCCAGCGGCTCCGGCAAGACTACCACCGCCATGAAGATCGAGAAGCTCCTGGATGAATCCGGCGTGGAGACCCACACCATCTCCATGGACAACTACTTCAACACCATCGACCCGGAGACCGCCCCCCGGAACCGGGAGGGGGCCATCGACTATGAGTCCCCCTTCTGCCTGGACATCGACCTGCTCAACCGGCACTTCGCCATGCTGGACCGGGGGGAGACCATCCACATCCCCAAGTATGAGTTCGCCCGGCAGATGCGCTCGGACATCCTGTCCCAGCCTTTGCACCTGGGGAAGGATGAGCTGGCCATCTTTGAGGGCATCCACGCTCTCAACGACGTTATCATCGGCAAGAACCCCCAGGCCTTCAAGCTCTACATTGCCGCCCGGTCCAACGTGGTGGACGAGGACGGCAGCGTGGTCTTCTATCACCACTGGCTGCGGCTCTGCCGCCGCATCGTCCGGGACTACAAATTCCGGGGCAGCAACGCGGAGTTCACTCTGAAGCTGTGGCCCAACGTCCGCCGGGGCGAGAAGCTGTACATCTCCCCCTACAAGGAGAACGCCGACCTGAAGTTCGACTCCTCCCTCGCGACCGAGGTCTGCGTCATGAAGCCCTACGTGGTCCCCCTGCTCCAGGAGCTGCCCCGGGGCCAGTACCCCGACGCGGACGCCATCCTCGCCGCCTAC
>CAMBID010000217.1 GCA_945867445.1 uncultured Clostridia bacterium
GGGCGGTTTGTTCGTTGGGCCCGTCTTTGGCTTGGGGGTTGGGGTGGCTACCCCCCCGCCCCGGGGGCCAGGCCTGTGCCGCACTTCACTTTGTGATACTCTTTCATGATAAAAATCTTTGATTTTTATCATGAAAGAGTATTATTTTCGGAGGACTTTTTTGATCTTTTCCTTTTGCTCCGGGGGCAGGACCTTCGAGGCTGCGCGGACCGGGTACGGCGGCAGGGTCAAAAACCTCCGCCGGACCTGGGCAAAGGGCTCCAGGGCGTAGGCGGCGAAGAAGGCCGCCCGCTCCGGGCAATAGGCCGTGGGGGAGGCCAGGCGCGGATTCCCGGCCACCGCCCGCTCCGCCGGGTACTGCTTGCAGCCGATGTCCAGCCGGTCGAAGACGTGGCTGCCGTGGGGAGTGTTGATGAGGAGAAGCGACACTCCCTTTTCCTGCTGCTCCGGCAGCTCCTCGGGCCGGAGGCCCCAGAAGTCGCCCAGGGTCAGGTCGCCCACCCGGCTGAGACTGCTGTAGGGGCAGCGGAAGCAGCTCTCCCGCAGGAAAAGGGAGCGGCCGAAGCCCCGGCCGTACTCCGTCTCGTAGAGGGGGGCGGAATCCTGGGACCCATCCTCATAGCGGAGGGTCAGGTAACTGTTGTGCCAGCCCGCCGTCTTGGACCGGAAGCAGACGGTGGACACCGCCTTGCGCTTGCGCTCCGCCTGATCCGCCGCAAAGCTCTCCCAGACGCCCGGGGAGGGCACGCCGTGGCAGACCAGGTCACAGGTGGTGAGGTTCTCCGGCCGCTCCCCCAGGAAGCGGTAGAGGCCGTCCACCTGGCAGGGGGTGCCGGAGAAGAGCACTGGCCGGGTCTTCAACACCTCCCGGATCTCCCGAAAGGTATTGCCAAGCTCGCTCTGGACGTACTTGGCTCCCCGGAACTTCCCCAGATCCTCCGCCCGGAAGGCGGCAGTGTGCCGCAGGTGGAGCTTTCCATCGAAGGCCGCGCCGAATACCACGCCGCCGGCGCGGAGGACATCCTCCGCCAGGGCGGTAAAGACCCCGCCGGAGGTGGAGGCCAGACGCACGGCGTCGTCCTTCACCCAGGCGGCGTAGGCCGCCGGCAGGATGCCCCGGGGCTTTCCCGGATGCAGAATGGGGCAGACGGCGCTGCAGCGGCCGCACCGGACGCATTTCGCATGGTCCACTGCCGGCACGTCAAAGCCCTCTTGGTCCCGGCGCATGGCAATGGCGTCCTTGGGGCAGACGGCGGCGCAGGCGCTGCAGCCGGTGCAGCGGCTCCGCTCCGCCAGCCGGGGAACGGGGGGCTTCTCCCCCTCCCCGGCCTCATAGGGCGCATTCTCCAGGGCACATTTCAGGTAACGCAGGGACTCCTGCCGGGCACGCTCCCGCTTTTCCTCCACGCTCTGCCAATCGATGGCGTCCCCGGGCCGGGCGCTGTCACCCTTGCCGATGATGCGGCTCTCCAGGCCAAGCCTGCTCAGCAGGGAGTAGGTCCGGGAGAGCTCCGGAGCCTTCCGCTCCGAGGGGGCGGCGGCGGTGAAGAAGGGCTTGCCGAACTGGACGGAGAAGACGGTCCCGTGGAAGGAGTTGGTGCAGACATAGCTTGCTCCCCGGAAGAGACCCAGGAACTCCGCCGGGCCCGCGTCCAGCACCAGCCTGGCGCCCCGGACCACCGGCCGCCGGATGCCGCAAAGCTGCACCACGGGGAGGCCCGTCTCCCGTGCCAGGGCCTCGATATAGGGCAGCAGCGCCTCCGGGCGGCTGATACAGTAGCAGAGGATGTAGCCCCCTGAGAGGCCGGGATCGCGGGCCAGCTTGCTCCAGTCCTCCCGCCGCAGGAGCATCGTGGGGTCCAGTACCACCGGGACCTCCCTCCCCGTGGCCTCCTCCACGATGCGGCGGCCTTGGGTCTCCCGCACCGCAATGTGGGAAAACTTCGCAAGGTACTCCCGAAGCTCCCCCTCCATGCCGTCGGGGAGCCGGGACACGCCGAAAGACGGGGCGTAGGCGATCTTCCGTCCCTCCGTGAAGGCGCCGAAGAACACCGGATCGAACTTCCGGTCCGGGAAGATGGTGGGGTTCCAGATCTGGTCGCTGCCGGAGAGATAGACATCGTAGGGGAGCTTCGCCGCCCGCAACTCATCCAGGCTCCCGTAGCGGTGATCGGTCAGGCGCAGTTCCCGGGCCTGGAAGGCGTCAAAGCGCTGCTGGCGGCGCTTCAGGGCCTGGTAGTGGAGCGACGTGTGGACGTCCGCTGCTAGGGCGGAGGGGCCCGTGGGGCGGCGGAAAAGGTCGTTATTCTGATTTACGTAATAGTCTATGATCTCACACTCATGGCCCAGGGCCTCCACGGCCCGTTCCGTGGCCAGCGCCTGCAGGCAGGCGCCGTAGTGGTGGATATGGTAGAATGTCACAAGTCCCGTTTTCATGGGGATGGCCTGCCTTCCTGCCCTCCTTCGGGCGAAAAGGGTTGGGGAAACCGCCGCTCAACGGCGCT
>CAMBID010000218.1 GCA_945867445.1 uncultured Clostridia bacterium
CATCCTGCCCCAGGAGGCCTGCGAGTTCACCGCCTCTGAGAGCGACAGCGACGTTGCCTACATTCAGGACAAGGGCACGCTGATCGTTGGCATTACCAACTTTGCCCCCATGGACTATGAGGAGGTGGCCGGCAGCGGCGAGTGGATCGGCTTCGACGCTGACATGGCAAAGCTGGTGGCCGAGAAGCTGGGCGTTGCCATTCAGTTCGTGGAGATCGAGTGGGACAACAAGGTTTTTGAGCTCAACGGCAAGTCCATCGACGTGGTTTGGAACGGCATGACCCTCACCGACGCCGTGATGGAGGCCATGGAGTGCACCAACGCTTACTGCCAGAATGCCCAGGTGGTCATCAGCAAGTAAGCTCCCTGCCGCCAACCAATCAAGAAAAGACCTTCCGACCTTCAAAGGCAGAGAGCATTGGCTCTCTGCCTTTGGGCGGCTCTTCCCCGGATGGGATATCACGCTTTTGAAGGAGATTGCCCCATGTTCTGGACTGTTACCCTCTCCATCCTGCAGGGCTGCGGCGAGGCTGCCAAGCTCTTCTTCCTGACGCTGCTCTTCGCCCTGCCGCTGGGCCTGGTGGTGGCCTTCGGCTCTATGAACAAGTGGGCCCCCTTCCGCTTCCTGACCCGGGGAAAGAGCGCTCCCAGTGGCGCGCTGCGGGCGGTGGCCGCCTTCCGGCCCATCAGTGCCCTCACGAGTCTCATTGTCTGGGTCATCCGAGGCACGCCTCTGATCCTTCAGCTCATCATCATCTTTTACGGACCCGGCATGTGGTTTAAAGCCAACCCCTGGAACGCTTTCTCCAACGGGCGGATGTTCGCCTGCACCCTGGCCTTCGTCATCAACTACGCCTGCTACTTCTCCGTCATCTACCGGGGCGGCATCGAGGGCGTGCCCGCCGGGCAGCGGGAGGCCGGACAGGTGCTGGGCCTCACCCGGAGCCAGATCTTCCTCAAGGTAACGCTCCTCCAGATGGTCAAGCGCATCGTGCCCCCCATGTCTAACGAGGTCATCACCCTGGTGAAGGACACGTCTCTCGCCCGGGTCATTGCCATCGTGGAGATCACAAAGGCCGGTGAGTCCTTCATGAAGTCCGCGGGCATTACCTGGCCCCTCTTCTACACCGCGGTCTTCTACCTGGCCTTCGTGGGCATTCTCACCATCCTCTTCCATTTCATTGAGCGCAAGCTCAGCTACTTCCGCTGAAAGGGGGGACGCAACATGGCGATCCTGGACGTACAGCACATAGAGAAGCACTTCGGCGGCACCCAGGTGCTGCGGGACATCAGCTTCTCCCTGGAGGAGGGCCAGGCCCTCTCCATCATCGGCTCCTCCGGCAGCGGAAAGACCACTCTGCTCCGCTGCCTGAACTTCCTGGAAACCCCGGACAAGGGCGTCATCTCCGTCCGGGGCGAAACGCTCTATGACGCGGACGATCCCCGCCGCCCCTCCGAAGCGGAGATCCGCCAGCGGCGTCTCCACTTCGGCCTCGTGTTCCAGTCCTTCAACCTCTTCCCCCAGTATACGGCGCTGCAGAACGTCACGTTGGCCCGGGAGCTCATGGCCAAGGAGAACCGCGAGAGCCGAGACACCATCTTGGCGGAGGGCCGGGAGCTCCTGGTCCGGATGGGCCTTTCCGACCGGGCGGAGCACTATCCCCATCAGCTCTCCGGCGGGCAGCAGCAACGGGTGGCCATTGCCCGGGCCCTGGCCATGAAGCCGGACATCCTCTGCTTCGACGAGCCCACTTCCGCCCTGGATCCGGAACTCACCGGCGAGGTGCTGAAGGTCATCCGCTCCCTGGCGGAGCAGAAGACCACCATGATCATCGTCACCCATGAGATGGCCTTCGCCCGGGACGTGGCGGACCAGGTGATCTTCATGGACGGCGGCGTCATCGTGGAGCAAGGCCCGGCCCGGGAGGTCATCGACCACCCCAGGGAGGAGCGTACCCAGCATTTCCTCTCCCGCTTCGCCCAGCAGTGAGAATAAGCAAAACCACCCGCTTGGCGGGTGGTTTTGCTTATTCGGGCATAGCCCCATGTTCCTCGCGGACGCGTCCAACGCGTAAGTACGGCCTGCCAGCTGCGTAAAGATTGTTGCTTGCCGCCCGCAAACGGGCTGGATGACGGGATTCTCAACTGTTCACCCAGCTCGTCTTCTTTTAACTGATTTTTGATATACTCCGCAATTCGGCTCACGTTTTTTCCTGCCGTGTCCATATTATACCCTCTGTACCAGAATTCTCTGCTCCGGTACTTGTATTTCTGTTCGCCGAATTGCTCATACAGCATCGTGCCGCTTTTTCCTTCAGATATCCCAGAAGTTCCACTCTGCAATTTTTGGCGGTATCTCCCCAAACACATTCATTCCCATTACGAATGCCTCTCCCTGTTAGGTTTTGGCGCAATGGGCAGACCGCGCCTTGATCCTAACAGGGATTTTTATTCATCGCCCTGGGCTTCTTTGAACCACTGGCCTAGCCAGTGGTTTCCTTTA